>NZ_JAYESI010000190.1:0-251 GCF_041903675.1 Corallococcus sp. RDP092CA
GCTGCGCTTCCTGGCGGAACTGCTCCAACTCCTTCTCCAACTCCACGGACCACCTCCTGGCGTGTGGCACACGGAGGTCTCACGCGCGGCTCGGCACGTCACGACGGGGCACGGCGAGGTCTTACGAGGAGTTGGGACGGCACTACGGACTGGCGGTGCTGCCGGCGCGCCCGCGCAAGCCCAAGGACAAGGCGAAGGTGGAGCGGGCGGTGCAACTGGTGCAGCGCTGGGTGCTGGCCCGGCTGCGTCAC
>NZ_JAYESI010000191.1:0-251 GCF_041903675.1 Corallococcus sp. RDP092CA
CGTCCACGTCGGGGAACTCCTCGGCTCCTCTGCCAGGAGGAGACCGGCTCGGTTGGTTTCACCGAGGAGCTTCCCTCTTTCCCGCTCGTCCCTCCTCGCCATCTACACACTTATAGGGACACGACCAACTCGAAGCCGTGCGCTCGGAAGGCGCCGTCCTTCCACTCGACGGGCGCCACCTTCTGCTGGGTGCGCCCATCGAGGGCCCACGCGAGGTAGCCGTCTGGCCGGAGGACGGCCACCTGCTCGCG
>NZ_JAYESI010000192.1:0-250 GCF_041903675.1 Corallococcus sp. RDP092CA
GCTCCCGTGCGGACGTGCTCGTCACGTCCGAGGAGGCGGAGACGAAGTGCGCGGCCGAGTGGGTGCCCGAAGGCGGGCGCGCAAAGGTGCTCCGGGGCGCACGCGTCACCGCGGCAATGGTGCCGGTAACCGTTCACCGGTTGGTGCCTGCTTGAAGGGGCTGCCGGGCAGCGTACGGTGGGCGGGGCGGCGCTCGACGGTGTTGGCTGTGACGTGACACACCGCGACTCATGGCGGAACTCGACCCCCG
>NZ_JAYESI010000193.1:0-249 GCF_041903675.1 Corallococcus sp. RDP092CA
CGTGCTCGACTTCCTGACGGACTCGCTGCGCGCGCACCGCCGAGGTTTGCAGCCACCCTCACTGCTACCTCTCGCGGAGGCCCCTCAGCTCGCGCACGCAGCGTGAGCCGGTGAACGGTTACCTTCCACCTTCAACTCAGGCTGGGCCGTGGGGCCATGGCCACGCCGCAGCTTCGTGCGCGGAGACTTCGCGGGCTTCTCCCCATGCTTCTCGCTGGAGGCGCCGAACAGTCGCCTCTGCAGGAGGGC
>NZ_JAYESI010000194.1:0-246 GCF_041903675.1 Corallococcus sp. RDP092CA
CGCGTCCCGCCGCGGCCTCGAGTACGGGAGTACGGCAGGTGGTGCTGGTGTCGCCAGGAGGCTGGCGCGTCGAAGGGCTGAGCGTGGAGAGCGCCGCGCAGCTATTGGAGAAGCTGGAGTGCTGACGCTGACGCGCGCGGTGCGTGTCTTCGCATACGCAGCCCCGGTGGACATGCGCCGGGGTTTCGATGGGTTGAGCGCCCTCGTCGAGCAGCAGTTGGGGCAGCAGTTGCTCAAGGGCGACGT
>NZ_JAYESI010000195.1:0-246 GCF_041903675.1 Corallococcus sp. RDP092CA
GCCCTCCTGCAGAGGCGACTGTTCGGCGCCTCCAGCGAGAAGCATGGGGAGAAGCCCGCGAAGTCTCCGCGCACGAAGCTGCGGCGTGGCCATGGCCCCACGGCCCAGCCTGAGTTGAAGGTGGAAGAAGTCCTGCTGCCGCTGGACGAGGCGGACCGGCTCTGCGGCCTGTGCGGCGGTGGCTTGCACGCGTGGGAGGGGCAGACGGAGGACTGCGAGGAAGTCACCGTCGTCGAGAGGAGCTTC
>NZ_JAYESI010000196.1:0-243 GCF_041903675.1 Corallococcus sp. RDP092CA
TGTTCTCCAAGAGAGTGGAGCGAGGTGGTTTCGCGGCGGTGTGGACACACGAGGCACGGGGCGCGCCCGTGCGGTTGGCGCGCTGCGAGGTCGCGCTCTTCTTCGAGGGCTGCGTGCTCGTCGGGCGAGCTCCGGCCTCGGCGACGCCGCTGCCCCTCTTCGCACGGGCGCGTGGCCAGCACGCAAGCGAGGAGGCAGACAGCGAGCCCTTCGTCGGCACCGCGCGCTGACGTCCGCCGACGC
>NZ_JAYESI010000197.1:0-240 GCF_041903675.1 Corallococcus sp. RDP092CA
CATACACCTCCGCAATGAGCCGCAGCACTTCTTCGCACGCTGGCGCGAATTGCTTCGCCTCGAAGAATTTGCGGCGCACGTGCGCCCAGCAGAAGGCCAGCGTCGCGGGGGAGGGCCCGTCCGGGCCCGACTTCGTCGCCGTCTGGTATGCCGCGTACCCATCCACCAGGACGACTCCGGCGTAGTCACCCAGCACCGTCCTGGCCGTCGCGCCGGAGCGGCTGGGGAGGATGCGGTGGA
>NZ_JAYESI010000198.1:0-240 GCF_041903675.1 Corallococcus sp. RDP092CA
ATATCTGGAGACGTCATCGATTCCCGCGACCAGCAGTGTGACTCTTTCGCGGCAGACCACCCGGCAATGGGAGCTGCGGAACGCGCCGGAGAATCGGACGAAGTTCCTGTGTCCGACCCGCGAGTACGATGCCTTGGGGCGCCTGTGGAAGCAGTCCTTCCCCTATGCAGACCGGGAAGCGCCTGCGTTCACGATTTTCACCTATGACAAGGCGGGACGGCTGTCCCAGCAGGAGGCCAG
>NZ_JAYESI010000199.1:0-237 GCF_041903675.1 Corallococcus sp. RDP092CA
CCCGGCTGCACCAGCGCCTCGAGGCCCTCGCCCTCGAGAATGCCCGTCTCAAGGGCGAGGACGCGCAGGCGCGGCTGCAGTTGGAGCTCGAGGGACTCAAGCAGCAGTTGGCCCTCCTGCAGAGGCGACTGTTCGGCGCCTCCAGCGAGAAGCATGGGGAGAAGCCCGCGAAGTCTCCGCGCACGAAGCTGCGGCGTGGCCATGGCCCCACGGCCCAGCCTGAGTTGAAGGTGGAAG
>NZ_JAYESI010000019.1:0-164447 GCF_041903675.1 Corallococcus sp. RDP092CA
ACGGCGCGCTGCCGATGATGAAAGGCCATCAATTTGAGCCTCTCATGAGGCGTTTCGGCGAACTCGTCCTTGAGCAGATGTTCTTCCGCGAGGTCTACGCCGTCCTATAAACAAGGGGATGCATCAGCCGTATAGCCACACGTGCCGCAGATCGCGGTGAACAGCGAAATGGGCGCCGCCTGGGCGAAGCCCTTGTCTGGCTTCAGGGTGTAACGGCTGAGGGGAATGTTGAGCAGGCTTTCCGGGCAGTTGATGCAGAGGAGCGTCATCGCCCCCTGCTGCTCGGGATGTGCGCGCAGGGGCATGGACTCAGTCCTCCGTGATCTTGCTGTGGCCACGAGGAGTGTTCTTGTTGATCTTGTCCCGCGCCGCCTGATCCTTCATCCGCGCGATGTCCCGCTGCGTCTGCTCGTGGCGGTTCTGGTCGTCCCGGTCGTAGGCGTCGTCGATGACGTTCCCCAGTCCCCGCCCCACCGTCGCGGCCCCAGTGATGGCGCCCCCTACGCCCCGCATGACCGAACCGCTGCCTGGGTACAGGACGTCCGCGACACCTGAAGCCAGCCCCACGGCCTTGCCCACCTTGCCGATGGCGTCGTAGGTCTTGTCCCGCTGCTGCTGGCTCGCCGAACGGCCCTCCCCCACGGCCTCGATGCCGGCCATGGCCGGTTCCTCGCCCGGCTCCTCCCCCGAAGAGGGAATGCGGAAGGGGTCTTCCGTCACGGGGCGGTAGGAGTGGTTTCCGCCGAAGAAGCCCTCCCCATCATCCGGTGGCATGACGTCCGGCATCAGGGGATCCGCCCCTCGCCCGGGGGGACGGTGGATCGGCTCGGGAGCATCAGAGAAGAACCCCGCTCCAGGCCTCCGGCCCGGATGCGGAATCTCCTGCGGCGGAGTGGGGCCACGGAGAGGCGACGGCCGCCCCTCCGCTCGCGCGCTGTTGGACTGCGGAGCCTCATCCTCTTCGTCGAAGAAGCCAGTCATGTTTCCCCCTCACGGGATTATTCCCGCGCTGCTGCAAACCGAATCCTCGGTTGGGAACCGCGGCTCCGTCAAGACGGGGGACGCGGCGGGTCAGCGTCCGGGGAGCTGCCCCAGCAGGTCGAAGAGGGCCGCGCGCGTGAGCCCCGCGGCGTCGCGAACGGCCGTCTCCAGCATCCCCTTTGCCCGTCCGAGCTGGGCCGGATCCGCCTCCTCCAGCGCGGCCACGGCGGCCTCCTGGAGGTCGCGCGGCGCGGCGGGGCCCAGCTGGCCCTTCAGCAGGAAGAGGGCCTCCGCCGCCGGAGCACCGGAGCGCACCAGCGCCACGGCGGAGCGGGCCGCGACATGGGGACTCTCATCCCGGAGGTGCTCGCGGAGGACCGCGATGGCCGCGGGCGATGGGGGACCGCACACGCCCAGCAGGGATGCCGCTTCCTGCCGGATGGGCGCTTCCGGCGCGGTCAGCGTGCGCAGCAACGCGGGCTCCAGGCCGGGCAGCGCGGGCGCGGGCCGTGACTCCGCGTTCAGCTCCTCCAGCAGGCCCCGGAGCGACACCAGGGCCAGGTAGAGGCGCGCTCCGTCCGAGCCGCGCACCTGCTCCAGCAGCCTGGGCGCGGTGAGCTCCGGCGCCAGCGGGGCCAGCGCCGCCAGGGACTCCAGCGCGGAGAGGGCCACGGGCTCCTCGTCCTCCAGGAGCGCCAGCAGCCGGGGCAGCTCCGACGCCGCGGCGGTCCCCAGGCGCCCCACGACCCGCGCCATGGCGCCACGGACCGAAGCCTTCGGGTGCTGGAACAGCCCGCCCAGCGCGGCGAGCTGGAACGGCTCCACCCGGCACACGCCGGTCAGCACTCCCGCCGCGTTCTCCAGTCCCGGAGCATCCGCCTCCATCCGCGTGAGCACCGCCAGCACGCTCTGGACGGCGAGCCTCGCGAGGCCCGCCTGCGGGGGCCACCAGCCGCGCTGCAACAGGAACAGCAGGGGCTCCGCGACCGCCGTCCCGGGCCGCCCCAGCTCCTCCAGCAGCGCCCGAGCGGTCCGCTCCCGCGACTCCGCGGGCCCGGACACCAGCCGCTCCTCCAACGCAGACAGCGCCTCCTCCCGAGCCCCCGCGTCCCGTGAAGCGAGCCCGCCCAGCCACTCCTCCACCGTGCGGACACGCCCCCTGTTGCGCTCCGAAGACATGGCCCCAGGGTAGCGCAACACCCCGGAAGGCCAGGGGCGTCACGCTAGGGAGCGGCCTCAGTGACGTGCCCCTCCCTGTCCACGTCGAAGTGGAGCGTGCCCCGGTTCTTGCCCACCACGAACAGGGCGTAGCGGCCCCCGGGCTGGAGCGCCCGGGGCCCGTCCAGGACAGCGAAGCCGGGGGGCGCCTCGCCATACGTCAGCGAGGCCACGCTGGCCATGTCGCCATATGGCTCCGCCCGCAGCTGCCAGTACATCTCCCCCGCCCGGTCCAGCACCTGGACCGTGGTGTAGCGGGGGCGATCCGCGTGCTCCGGATCCTCCACGGTGAAGCGCGGAGCGGGCAGCTGGCGCGCGTCCTCCACCAGGGACACCTGGAGGACCTGACGGCACGCGGTGAGCAGCAGGAGCAGGCCCCAGACCCACCCCAGGCTGACGAGGCGAGGCGACCGCATGGCCTACGGCGCCCCCTTGCCGGCCCGCACCTGGGCGACGGCCGCTTCAAGCTGCGCCGTGTAGTCCTTGCCGTTGAAGTGGAAGCCGGCGGCGGGGTTGGAGAAGTAGCCGGCGAGCTGGGCCTGCTGGAGGAACTCCGCCTGCTGCTCGGGGTTGAGCTCGCTCCAGGCCTTGCCCGCGTCCAGGCCCTTCTCGAAGTCGTAGCCGTCTCCGATGTGCTGGGCCACGAGCGCCTCGCTCATGTAGTCCGTGCCGCCGTTCTGGTGCTGCCAGACGTGCGCCGACTCGTGCACCAGCAGGTCCGGCGTCAAGGGCAGGTCGTCCGGCGGGATGTAGATGGTGTTGCCGTGGGTGAACGCGCGCCCGGTGGTGCTGAAGAGGCCGGAGTTGCCCTCCTTGATGCGCATCTGCGAGTAGTCAATGGAGTCCCCATAGACGCCGCGCAGCGTGGCGATCTCACCGTCCGTCAGCTTGCGCGCGGGCGGCTCCACGCCAATCAGCGTCTGGATGGCGCTCAGGGCCCGGCCGCCCATCATCAGCAAGGCGTCCGCGGGCGTCTGCACGAAGGTCTTCAGCAGGCCCAACCCCATCTGCTTGAAGCCCTCGCCGAACTTGCCTTGGAACAACTTGCCGATGCCGCCAGCGAAGGTGCCGATTCCTTCTCCGATGTTGCGGAACGCGCCCACCACGGTGCTGATGGCGCCGGTGAACAGGCTGCGGAAGCCGTCACCCGCGCGGTTGGCCACGGTCTTCACGCCGCTCCAGACGGTCTTCGCCGCGTTGCCCACCCAGTTGGCCGCGGTGCTGACCGCGCCGCCCACGGCCTTGGCCGTGGAGGTGGCCGCGTTGCCCACCCAGTTGACCGCGGTGCTGACCGCGCCGCCCACGGCGTTCACCGCGGTGCTGACCGCGCCGCCGACGGCCTTGGCGACCCCGCCGAAGAAGTCGCCTGCGGCCTTGAAGGGGTTCCAGAACTCCACCTCCTTCGTCTTGCCGTCCACGACGATGGTACCCTTGTCGTTCTCCGCGCGGATGTCCGCCACCTGTTGGGAAGACAGCTTCTCTCCGGACAGGATGCGGCGGAACAGCTCGCCCTCGTCACCCTGTGCGTCCTCGGTGTTGAGCTTCGCGTCCAGGTGGTGGCCCGCCTCCTCCACGTAGGTGGAGGCCGCCAGCGACGGATCCAGCGACTCGTTGATGAGCACCGTGCCGGACTCCGCGTCATAGGCGCCGTTGGCGCCCTTCAGCGTCTCCGCGGATACGGTGCGCACGGGAGGCAGCCAGCCGAAGTCGCCCTTCACGGCCTGCTGCCGGAACTGCTCGGCCTTGGCGGCGTCGTAGCCCTCGCCATAGACCGTCCGCATCGTCTCGTGGAACTTCTGCTTGTCCGACGCCAGCGCGCCAAACTCGCGCTTGAGCGTGGACGTCACGTCCGGCTGCCTGGAGACGAACGCGCTCGCTTCGGAGAAGCCCGCCCGGCGGACCGCCACCTCCGGCCCACGGAACGGAGTCCCCTGCGTCGTGTTGCCCCGTGCCGTCGCCGGCGATCCTCCCGCCGCGAGCCCCTTGCGTGGCTCCTGCGGCGGGATCCTGGATTGAATCCGCATTGTCATTGACATCCCCCTCGTGAAGCAAGAACAGCCAGGACTCAATGTATAAGCCGTGACCGACACGGGGTGACATACGACGACCGGCCGATAGCCGGGCCGGCTACATCATCTGGGCGATCTGGAGGAGGTTGCCGCAGGTGTCCTCGAGGACGGCGACGGTGACGGGGCCCATGGCGGTGGGCTTGCTCTTGAACACCACGCCGAGCTTCTCCATGCGCTCATACTCCGCCTGACAGTCGTCGACGGCGAACGACGCCGCCGGGATGCCCGCGTCGAACAGCGCCTTCTGGTATACGCGCGAGGGCGCGAAGCCCATGGGCTCCAGCAGCAGCTGCGTGCCCTCCTGCGCGTCCGGCGAGACGACGGTCAACCACCGCTCCCCTCCCGCTCCCACCGGGACGTCCACCTTCAGCACGAAGCCCAGGACCTCCGTGTAGAACTTCAGGGCCCTGGACTGGTCATTCACCATCACGCTCGTCACGCTGATCCGCATCCCGTGTCTCCTGGTGTCCCGCCAGCTCAAGCCAACCACTGCGCGAAGCGCTCCTCGAACACCTTCGACGCCGCATCCACCGCGGCCCAGGCGTCCGCCTCCAGCCTCGGCTCCCCCTTCGCGTCCGCGCCGAAGACCTTCAACAGGTCCGCGCGGATCCACAGGCCCTTCATGTTGTGGAACCAGCGGTAGGCCAGGAGGCGCAGGCCCGGCAGGTCGCGCAGGTGCGCGTCCCAGAGCCCGCGAGGCAGCGCGGCCTTCATCAGGTCCGCCCCCGAGGCCTCGCGCCCCTTCACGGCCGCCAGCAGCGCCGCGTGCGCGCCGAAGCGCGACGCGTCCAGCAGCCCTCGCGCGGCCGCCCAGCCCACGAACAGCGCGGTGCCCGGCCGAGAGAAGGGGTCCAGCGCCCGCGCCTCGCGCACCTGCGCGGTGATGGAGCGCGACCTGCGCACGGAGATGAGCAGCTCCGTGGTGCCGGTGCTCTCCAACGGCCGGACCCAATGCGGCACCGTCAGCGCGTCGTCGAGCATGGAGCCCGCGCGCCGCTCGGTCGGGGGCCCGAGCTTCTTCGTGATGGCCTCCTCCGTCAGGTCCGTCGCGTCCAGCCCCAGCACCGGCTCCGGGAACGCGGGCCGCACCCACGCCAGCGCGAGGTAGGGGACGAAGGTCGTCGCCGTCTTCGGGATGAGCGGGAAGGCGTCATGGAGGACGTCATGCTTGAAGAGCAGCTCCACGCCCGCCTCCGCGCCCACCACGTTGACGGAGTCCTCCCTCGACGACGTGGACCGGGGCGCCTGCTGACCGAGCACCTCCTCCACGTAGGCGACGACCTCCGGCGAGTCCGCGCGCTGGCCCACCAGCGACACCAGCCGGCGCAGGGCCGGGCCCATGGCCTTCACGTCGTCGGTGGGCGCGCCCAGGCTGGCACCGGACGTCGCCCCGGAGGCCGGAGCCTCGTCGCCATCGAGCCAGGCGGCGAAGTCGAAGGGAGCGGCCTTCGGAACCTGGAGCCCCCGGGCCTGAAGCCACGCGGCGAGCGCCTCGCGGCCCGAGGACGCGTCGTCGTCATCCAGATCGCTGATGCCCGTGCGCCCCTTGGACCACGCGACGAGGAACGCCTCCAGCGAGTCCGCGACGGTGCGGGACTCGCCCTCGGAGCCCAGCAGCACGACCGCGTCCTTCAGCAGCGCCAGCAGCGAACCATCCGGCAGGTTCAGGAAGGAGAAGCCCGCGGCCTGGAGCCGCTCCGCGTTCTCGGGCGAGTACTCGCTGGGAAGCGCGTCGAAGCCGAACAGGTCGAACCAGCCCAGGGTGCCGTGGTTCTGGGTGCCCACCCACGCCCCGACCTCCCGCAGCAGCGGAGGAACGGCGTGGCCTTTCGGGGCTTCGGAGACGCGAACGGGATATCGGGGCATGGGGCGGGATGCTGACCCGCCTACCCCCCTCCCGTCCATGACGGAAAGCGGACCGCGCGCGGACGCTCAGCGGTGCCGCGCGCCGTGGCGGAAGCAGTCCACGGTGTGGTCGTCCACGATACCCGTGGCCTGCATCCACGCGTAGACGATGACCGGCCCCACGAACTTGAAGCCGCGCTGCTTGAAGGCCTTGGAGTACGCCTCCGACAGCGGCGTCTTCGCCGGAACGTCGCCCCGGCCCTTCCACGCGTTGCGGAGGGGCTTCCCACCAGCCATGCCCCAGACGAAGGTGGAGAAGTCCTCGCCCGCCTCCTGCATCTTCAAATACGCGCGCGCGTTGCCGATGGTCGCCTCAATCTTCGCGCGCGCCCGGACGATGCCCTCGTCCGCCATCAGGCGCGTGACGTCCTTCTCCGTGAAGCGCGCCACCGCCTTCGGGTCGAAGCCCTTGAACGCCTTCCGGAAGGCCTCGCGCTTGCGCAGGATGACGATCCACGCGAGCCCCGCCTGGAAGCCCTCCAGCATCAACATCTCCCAGAGCGCGCGGCTGTCGCGCACGGGCACGCCCCACTCCTCGTCGTGGTAGGTCTGGTACAGCGGATCCGTCCCCACCCACACGCAACGCTGTTGCATCCGCGCTCCTCGTTGGTTCGCGGCAGGGCTACCACGGAGACTGAACAGGCGGCCAGTTCCGCCGGCTGCCTTTTTCAGCGCGGACGGGTCAGCAGCGCGAACAGCCCGTCGCTCCACCACCGGCCGCGAAGCCCGGGCAGGAAGCGCTGCCAGTACACGCCGCTGCGCGGAATCCGCCCGGGCAGCGGGTAGTCGAAGTCGATGGACTGGAACCCCGCCTCCACGGCCATGCGCCGCGCGTCCAGCTCCGTGATGGGGGTGATGTGTCCGGAGTTCCGGTAGTCCTGCTCGCAGAACGCGGGGAAGTAGCCCCGGACCAGGAAGGACAGCCGCGCCGTCAGGCTGTCGTTGTTGGGCGTGGTGAAGAAGAGGTGCCCGCCGGGCTTGAGCACGCGGAAGGCCTCCTTCACGAAGTGCCGCGGGTTGGCCAGGTGCTCCAGCACTTCAATGGCGAACACCCAGTCCACCGACGCGTCACCCCATGGCAGCGCGTCCCGCGACACGTCCCGCAGCTGGAACTCCACCCCCGGCAGGCGGCTGGCGCCCGCGTCGTGGATGTCCGTGCTGAGGATGCGCTCGACGGCCGGGTTCTGTTGCAGCCGGCGGATCCACCCGCCGCTGCCCGAGCCCACGTCGAGCACCACGCCGAAGGCCCGCTGCCCCGCCACGCTCCAGGCCGCGTCCCGCAGCGGCTCCGGGGACAGCCCCTCCTGACGCTGCGCGTAGGCGGCGGCGTCATGGCCCAGCGGTCCCGCGTTGCCCTTCACACCGGATTCCATGCGCGGGAGTCTACCCCCGGGCCCTGGCGTCGCGCAGTGGAAGGGTGCTCCGCCCTCCGCGCGAGTCGCTATCATCCGCGCGCCAGTCGCTACCGGGAGGCACGCCATGGGACAGGAAGTGGATGTCATCGTCGTGGGCGGAGGGCTCGCGGGGCTCGTGGCCGCGACGGAGCTCGCGGACGCGGGCAAGCGCGTCGCCGTGGTGGACCAGGAGGGGCCGCAGAACCTGGGCGGCCAGGCGTTCTGGTCGTTCGGCGGCCTGTTCCTCGTGGACTCGCCCGAACAGCGGCGCATGGGCATCAAGGACTCCCACGCGCTCGCGCTGGAGGACTGGATGGGCACCGCGGCCTTCGACCGCGAGGAGGACCACTGGCCGCGCAAGTGGGCGGAGGCCTTCGTCGCCTTCGCCGCGGGCGAGATGCGCCCCTGGCTGGTCCAGCAGGGCATGAGCTGGTTCCCCGTGGTGGGCTGGGCGGAGCGCGGCGGCTACGGCGCCGTGGGCCACGGCAACTCCGTCCCCCGCTTCCACGTCACCTGGGGCACCGGCCCCGGCGTGCTGGAGCCCTTCGTGCGCCGGGCCAGGGCCGCGGAGGCGAAGGGCACCCTCACCTTCCACTTCCGCCACCGCGTGGACGAGCTGCTCACGCAGGACGGCGCGGTGGTGGGCGTGCGCGGCAAGGTGCTGGAGCCCACGGAGGTCCCTCGCGGCGTCAGCAGCTCGCGCGTGACGACGGGTGACTTCGAGCTGCGCGCGGGCGCGGTCATCGTCACGTCCGGCGGCATCGGCGGCAACCACGAGCTCGTGCGCAAGGCGTGGCCCCAGCGCATGGGCCCCGCGCCGAAGTTCATGGTCCAGGGCGTGCCCGACCACGTGGACGGCCGGATGATCGCCATCACGGAGGCCGCGGGCGGGCGCCTCATCAACCGCGACCGCATGTGGCACTACACGGAGGGCCTGCGGAACTGGAACCCCATCTGGCCCCGGCACGGCATCCGCATCCTGCCGGGCCCCAGCTCCCTCTGGCTGGACGCCACCGGCAAGCGCCTGCCGCCGCCGCTGTTCCCCGGCTTCGACACGCTGGGCACGCTGGAATACATCCTCAAGACGGGCCACGAGCACACCTGGTTCATCCTCAACCAGTGGATCATCAAGAAGGAGTTCGCGCTCTCCGGCTCCGAGCAGAACCCGGACCTCACCGGCAAGGACTGGCTGGGCGTGCTCAACCGCGCCGTGGGCAAGAAGGCCATGGGCCCGGTGGAGGCCTTCAAGGAGAAGGGCGAGGACTTCGTCGTCTCCGACAACCTGCGCGACCTGGTCGCCGGGATGAACGCGAAGACGGAGACCCCGCTGCTGGACTTCGCCACGGTGGAGCGCGAGGTGAAGGCCCGCGACCTCCAGATGGACAACCCCTTCAGCAAGGACCTGCAGCTCGCCGCCATCCGGCAGGCGCGCAACTACCGGGGCGACAAGCTGGTGCGGACCGCGAAGCCGCACCGCCTCCTGGACCCGAACGCGGGGCCGCTCATCGGCGTGAAGCTGAACATCCTCACGCGCAAGACGCTGGGCGGCTTCGAGACCGACCTCCAGGGCCGCGTCTTCAACGCCCGGGGGCAGACCATCCCGGGGCTCTACGCGGCAGGCGAGGTGGCCGGCTTCGGAGGCGGCGGCGTCCACGGCTACCGCGCCCTGGAAGGGACGTTCCTGGGGGGCTGCATCTTCTCCGGCCGCGCCGCGGGCCGGGCCGCCGCGGGGAATGTGTAGACACGGGCGGCGACGGGCAGGGGCGCGGAGGGCCCCTGCGCCTCCCAGGCGGCGTCAGGCGGCGGCCTGGAAGGGCCACGGCGTGGGCCGCGCCCCGGCCGCCCAGTTGTCGTGCCGGCCGTCCCAGTAGCTGAAGGTGAGCAGCGACGGGTCCACGTCATCCAGCGTGTTGACGTAGATGGAGACGAACTTCCCACCCAGCTCCGGGACGTCGCCGTCGCCGAAGCACACGACGCCGCAGCGCCCGCAGAAGCTGCGGGTGTTGGGGCTGCCGTCGCGCCCGTACTTCTTGATGGCGTCCTGCCCCTTCAGGAGCCGGAAGGCGTCCGGCTTCATCCCCACGCCGCCGCCATAGCCGTACTTCATGCAGATGGTGCAGTTGCAGCGGCTCACGCCGGCCAGGTCCACGGTGGCCTCGTAGCGCACGGCGCCACACAGGCAGCCGCCCGCGTAGGTGTGCAGGCCGCGCAGGGGAGGGGTCTTCGAAAGGTCGCTCTGGGTCATGGCGGAGGCTCCGGTGCCGCGTTGAGGGAACGCACCCAATGTCGCCCCGGCTCGTGACAGCCTTCTGTCAGGTTTGTCGCCCCCGCTTCCACGCGCGTGCCCGCGGCGCACCGAGGGCCCTTCGCCACCCGCTTGCTTGTCAGGGCTGAAATTCCGCCGCCGTCGCTGGTGGCGAAAGGAGCGGTCCCGATGCGCCAGGCGACGAAGCAGGCCCCGATGAACCTCAAGCACCTGAATCCTTCCGGTCACGGCATCGACGCGGCCTCGCGTCCCAGCCCGGTGACCGCTCCTTCCACGTGCCGCTGGCGGGGCTTCGCGTCCCTTCGCCTTGCCTCGCCCGGCGCCTGAAGGCGCCCTGCCCCGTCCCTGACGCGGCATGGCCCTGGAGGCCGGGCTCCCGAACACGGGGACCCGGCCTTCTTCACGTCCGGACTCCCGCGTCCCTTCCGCTTCCCATCACCCATAGGCCGCGCACCGGGTGCCGCCTGGACTCCAAATCCGGGCGAGCAGGGTTCGACTCCCTGGCGCCCTGTCCCGCCCGAAAGGCCCCCTGTCATGGAAACGCTGGTGTTGAGCCAGTCCTATGAGCCTGTCGCACGCATCCCCTGGCAACGCGCCGTCATGCTGCTGGTCCAGGGCAAGGTGGAGGTCGTCGAGGAGTACGAGGACCGCGTCATCCGCTCGGTGACGGTGGAGCTGCGCATGCCGTCCGTCATCCGCTTCGTGCGCGCCCTCTGGAAGGGCCCGCGCGGCGTGCGCTTCAGCCGCGAGAACGTCTACCAGCGCGACCAGTGCCGCTGCCAGTACTGCGGCCGCAAGGTGACGCGCCCGGAGGCCACGTACGACCACGTGGTGCCGCGCGCGCAGGGCGGCCGCACGAGCTGGGACAACATCGTCATCGCCTGCGTGCCCTGCAACCAGAAGAAGGGCAACCGCACCCCGGCCCAGGCGCGGATGACGCTGCGCACCGTGCCCGCGAAGCCGAAGCGGCTGCCGGACGCGCTGGTCGTGTCGTTCCTCATGGAGAAGGGCCTGCCCCTGTCCTGGCGCAAGTTCCTGAGGGACGTGGCCTACTGGCACACGGAGCTGGAAGCGTAGGGTCCCGACCCACGGGATGGGCCGGGACTTCGCTTCCGCGCCGCAACGGTTAGAGTGCCGCACGTCGAGGGGGCGTTCCGGACCACACCATGGCGACGAGGAAGAACGAAGACCAGGAGCGGCTCATCGACCGCGACCTCACCGCGATGGCGCGAGAGGGCAAGCTGCCGGCCGCCCACGGCGTGGACACCGCCGTGACGGAGGTGCTGGGGCTGCTGGCGCGCGGGGGCAAGCACCCGCTGCTGGCGGGTGAGCCCGGCGTGGGCAAGAGCGCGCTCGTGCAGGAGGTGGCCCGCCGCATCGCCGAGGGGCGCGTGGACGGGGAGCTGGCCCAGGCGCGGCTCGTGGAGGTGTCCGTCGCGAACATCCTGGCGCGCAGCACCCAGCGCCAGGCGGCCGAGTCCTTCGAGGAGCTGCTCACCCACCTGGGCCGCCACCCCTACCCCATCGTCTACATCCGCGACCTGCCGGTGGCCCTGGGAGGTCCCCTGGCCCCCGTGGCCGTGCGCGCGCTGCGCACCGGCGGCCTGCGCTTCATCTTCGAAACGGAGCCCAAGCGCGTGCAGGAGCTGCTGCGCGCCGACGAGGCCCTCGCCGAGCGGCTCCACCTGCTGCCCCTGACCGAGCCGCCGCTGGAGAAGGCGCGCTGGATCGTCGGCCGCGTGGCGGAGGAGCTGGAGCGCGAGCTGCGGCTGCCCATCGACCCGGCCGCGTGCGACCTGGCGCTGCGCCTGTCCGCGAAGTTCCTCCTGGCGCAGCACATGCCGCGCAAGGCCATCGAGCTGCTCAAGGAGACCGCCGCCGAGGCCGCGGGCATGGCGCGCGACCACGTGGGGCCGGAGGACGTGCTCACCCGCTTCTGCGCGGCCACGCGCCTGCCCCGCTTCGTCGTGGACGACGCGATGCCGCTGGACCTGGAGGAGACGGAGCGCTTCTTCGGGGAGCGGCTGCTCGGCCAGACGGACGCGGTGGGCGCGGTGCTGCGCTCGGTGGCGCTGCTCAAGGCGGGGCTCAACGACCCGCGCCGCCCGCTGGGCGTGTTCCTCTTCGCCGGGCCCACGGGCGTGGGTAAGACGCAGCTGGCGAAGCTGCTGGCGGAGTACCTCTTCGGCTCCGCCGACAGGCTGGTGCGCCTCAACATGGCGGACTACCCCAACGACGGCGACGAGAGCGTCCCCTTCGGCGCGTCGTGGGCGCCCGCGCTGGAGACGCGGCGCGGGGAGCTGTCCGCGCTGCTCGACGGCAAGGTGTTCACCGTGCTGCTCCTGGACGAGTTCGAGAAGGCCGCGCGCAGCGTGCACGACCGCTTCCTCCAGCTGTTCGACGAGGGCACCTTCGTCAACGGCGCGGGCGAGGCGGTGTCGTGCAACAACACGCTCATCGTGGCCACGTCCAACGTGGGCTCGGAGGTGTACCGCGAGGCGGGCCTGGGCTTCGCCGCGCACAAGCGCGCCGAGGAGCAGGTGTCGGAGGTGGACCGCCGCATCGCGGAGGCCTTCCGCCCGGAGTTCCTCAACCGCTTCGACGCCATCTGCCACTTCCGGCCGCTGTCGCGCGTGGACATCCGCAAGATCGCCCAGCGCGAGGTGGGCCGCGTGCTGGAGCGCGAGGGCATCCGCGCCCGCGCCCTGGACGTGGAGGTGACGCCGGAGGTGGTGGACCGGCTGGTGGAGCGCGGCTATTCGCCGCAGTTCGGCGCGCGCTACCTCCAGCGTGAAATCGAGAAGACGC
This sequence comes from Corallococcus sp. RDP092CA, assembly GCF_041903675.1. Taxonomy (NCBI): domain Bacteria; kingdom Pseudomonadati; phylum Myxococcota; class Myxococcia; order Myxococcales; family Myxococcaceae; genus Corallococcus; species Corallococcus sp. RDP092CA. Next base: position 12,642 of record NZ_JAYESI010000019.1, read on the forward strand.
TCACCGCGGCGCTCGCGGTGGAGATCGCCCGCAGGCCGCTGCCGCCGGGCACGCCCGTGCGCGTGGAGGCCCGGCCCGGGGGCCGCGTGGTGGCGGTCGCGGAGCCCGTCCCACCGCCTCGGGAGGTGACGGCGCAGCTGCTGTTGCCCACGCCGAAGGCCGCGGCGGTGAAGCGCCGGCTGGACCGCAAGTCGCTGCTGATTGAAATGGACCGGCTGGTGGGCCGCGCCCGCGCGCTCGCGGAGTCCGCGGGGCGGACGGAGCTGGAGGAGCGCCGCGCCGCGCTGCTCGCGGAGACGCAGGCGCCCAACCTCTGGGACGACCCGCTGCGCGCGGCGGAGGTCCTCCGCGCGTTCCGCACGGTGGAGGCGCAGCTGGGCGAGCTGGACCGCCTGGAGGCCGCGTGCCTCTTCGGGCGCCGGCTGGTGCGCGAGGCGAAGAACGAGGTGCAGCTGGGCTCCGCCGCGAAGCAGGTGGAGGAGGTGGCGCGCGAGGTCCAGATGGCGGAGGCGCTGAGGGCCTCGGGGGCCACGCCGCTGGACAACGAGGCGCTGGTGGACATCTGCGCCAGCGACGCGTCGGAGCAGCAGGACGTGTGGGTGCAGGAGCTGGCCACCATGTACCTGGGCTGGGCGCAGCGCCGGGGCTACGAGGCCACCGCCGTCGCGGAGGCGGAGGAGCCCGCGCGCGTGGTGGTGCGCATCGCCGGGCCAGGGGCCTATGGCTTCCTCGCGGGAGAGGCGGGGCTGCACCGCCGCCTGGAGGACGAGAAGCGCCAGCGCGCGTACGTGCGCGTGCACCGGGGCGGCCCGATGGAGGAGCTGGAGCGGGAGCTGCTGGTGCTGGAGGGCCGGCCCGTGAAGAGCCGCGAGGGCGAGTACCTCCAGCGCGTGCGCACCGAAGTCACCGCGAAGGACGAGGCCACGGGCCGCGTGCTCACGCTCATCGGCGCCGGAGAGCTGGACGAGCTCAAGGGCATCGCCGCGCGCGTCGTCGCCGGCCAGGGCGCCAGCACGGACGAGGCCCGCCGCTACTTCCTGGGCCGAGGGGCGCGCGTGGAGGATCCGCGCACGGGCGCTGGCACTCCGCGCGTGAAGGACGTGATGCGAGGCGAACTGGACGTGTTCATCGCCGCGTGGATCTCCCGTCCGCCTCCGGACTCCAGCACGCCGCTCAACTGACGGGGCGACGCGGAGCGCGTCACGGCTTCAGCGCGAGGTGGAAGGCTTCGGCCCCACCGGACGCATTCGCGCAGCGCGCAGGCGCGCTCAGGGCAGGTACCCCTGGGCGACGCCCAGGCGCATGGCCTCCGCGAGCACGTCCAGGCCCTGCGCGGTGTTGAGGCGCGAGTGGGACGTGGCGCCGCTGACCACCTGCACCGCGCCACCCAGCACGAAGGGCAGGGGCCGGCGCCCCAGCCGCAAGAGCCGCTCGTCGTAGAACGCGGCCGGGGCCTGCTCGCGCACCAGCCGCGCCAGGGTCACCATGTTCGCGGTGCGCGACGGCTGCATCGCGGGGCCCAGGCACGAAAAGTCGAGCCCGATTTCCGGAAGCACGGCGCCACGGCCACCGCGGTCGAAGACGAAGACGACCTGCGAGGTCTCCTCCTGGGAGCCGCGCACGCTCTTCTCCGTCGTCTTCGTCAGCTTCAGGCCGCCCGTGACGAGGGCCGTGCCCAGGGCCACCTTGGTCGTCTTCTCCGTGTGCTCGCTCTGGGTGCGCAGGGACGACGCGCCCCGGAGGATGACCGCCACGTCCTCCCAGGCCATGGAGAGCGGCGCGCCCGCGCGAGGCGTGAACGTCACCTGCGCGGTGCCGAACGTCACGGTGCGCGCCGTGACGCGGTCGGCCACCTCCGATTCATCGATGGCGAGCGCCGCGAGCCCCGCGCCCTGGAGGGTCTTCACCAGGGCCTCCGCCGCGTCGGGCGCCAGGCGCGCGAGCAGGGCGGGAGGCTCCGGGGCCAGCCGCATGCGGGCCTCCGCCGGAGCCATGCCCGCCGCCGCGGCGAGCACCTGAGCAGCCTCCGGAACTTCACCGGCCGGACGAACGAGCGCGACGATCTTCATGGCGTTTCCCACCCCTGGCACCGAGCGTCGCCATCCTCGCGCGAAAGCAGGGTGGCGCGCATCCGAACTCCGGCGTGGCGGCGACATTCCCCGGGCAGTGGACAAACGCTCAGTCAAGCAGGTGCGGGTTGCGCAACAGCAGCACCCCGGCCTGCACGGTGGCGGTGTAGCCATTGAGCTTGCCGGTGCGGACCAGCTCGCTCACGTCACGCACGCCGCTCTCCGCGAGGACGCGATCCACCAGGTCCTCACCCTGGTTGTACGCCGCGAGCGCGAGCCGCCAGTCGCCATAGCGCTCATACAGCGCCTGGAAGAGGGCCGCAGCGGCCTCCGTCTCCCGCGCCACGTCCAGCCGCTCGTCGCGCCCCGCCTCCACCTTCAAGCCGTAGCGACGCGCCGTCTCCGGGATGAACATCCACACCCCGGCGCCTCGCGGCCCCGGCGCCATCGACGGCTCGCGGGACGCCTCGGGCAGGTTGCTCACCGCCGACTCCACCATCGCCACCGCGAGCAGCCCCTCCGGCAGCGAGCGCGAGCGCAGCGTGCCCGTCATCGCCTCGCGGTGCGCCTGGAGGTTCGCCAGCGCCTTGCGCATGAAGTCGCGGCCCTTCGGCGTGGTGACGAACGTGTTGAGCTGCTCCACCACGGCGGCGTCCACCACCACCGGCAGGTCGCCGTCCTTCTGGCCCGCCTCCGCCAGCGCGCGCGCCTCCGTCAGCGACACCGCGCGCCCCCGCACCGCGCCCTGCGCCCACAACGCCAGCGGCGCGAGCACCAACGCCAGCGACAACGACAGACCCAGGGTGCGCACAGAGCTGCGGGGGCGGGACTCGAACAACATGTGGATCCTCCTGACTGTGGGATGGGACATGCCGGTGACACCGGCGGGAAGGGAGCCCGGGACGCGCAGCGACGCCTGCAACAGGCAGCGCGCATACGCCTCCGCGGACACGTGCTTCACGGTGACGAGCGCCTCGTCACAGGCGAACTCCTGACGCTCCGCCAACCACCGCGAGAACGCCCGCGCGAACGGATTCCAGAAGAAGGCGCTGTCGAACCCCAGCCGCGCGTACGCGAGCACCGTGTCCCGCTGCCGGTGGTGTTGCAGCTCGTGCCGCACCGTGAGCCGGAGCGACTCCGCGTCCTCCACCACGTCGGCGGGCACCACCACCCACGCGCCGCCACGGGGGAACCACACGGAGAACGCCCCCTCCGCCGCCTCTCCCAGCACCACGCGCACCTGGCCCACGCGGCGAAGGACGGGCAGCGCCTCCAGCTTCCGCCGCAAGCGCGCGTACCGCCGCAGCTCCCACGACAGGAAGCCCAACGCCCCCACCCCCACCAACCCCAGCCCGCTCATCGCCAGCGGCAGGCCCGTGCCTGACGACACAGCCCCAGACACCGCCTCGCGCACGGGCCGCGCTTCGGTGGACCTGGGCGGTGAGGCGTCGCGCACCAGCGACCGCTCGAACGAGAAGAGCGGCGCCGACGGCATCCAATCCCGGACCGCGAGCGCCACGAACGGCAGCACCACCGCCAGCCCCAGCGTCACCCGCCCCACGCGCAGCGCCTGCCGCGCGTCCAGCCGCCACTCCATCCCCCACGCCAGCGCCGCGCGCAGCAGCCCGAAGCCCACCGCCACCAGCACCGCCGCCGTGAGGTACGCCGCCAGCATGTCCCGGGCGAAGGCGCTCATCCCCGGCCGCCCTTGCGGCCCAGGAGCTTGCGGAGCTGCTCCACCTCCTCCGCGGACAGCGGCACCGCCTCCACCAGCCGCGCCACGAGCGACGAAGGCGCCCCGTCGAACACCGTCGCCACCAGGTGGCGCACGCTCTGCGCCTCGTAGGCCTCGCGCGACAGCCGCGCCGAGTACAGGTGCCCCCGCCCCTCCTTGCGGCTCTGCACCACTCCCTTCTGCTCCAGGATGCGCAGCACCGTGGACACCGACGTGTAGGCCAGCTTGCGCTCCGGCGGCAGCGCCGCGAGCACGTCCGCCACGCTCACCTCCCCCAACCTCCACACCAGCTGCATCAGCTCCAGCTCCACGGGCGTGAGCGGCTTGGACTCCTCGGCGGATGACGGCTTCGTCACGGGCAGGGCCTCCCGGCCTCAACTAAAATCTTAGTTCGAATACAACTAAGCCTTTAGTTTTAATCCGTCAAGCAGGCGGGCGCGGGCTCGCGGTGGAGGGGATGTGCGGATTCCCACGCACTGGAGGGGCCGGGCCCTTACACTTCCGGGCACATGCTCCACGTCATCCCTCTTGGCGGGCTGGGCGAGATCGGCCTCAACGCCATGGTGCTCGCCTGTCGTGGGGAGATGCTGCTCATCGACGCCGGCCTGATGTTCCCCTCGTCGGGAATGCCCGGCGTGGACATCATCGTCCCGGACTTCACGCACCTGCGGCGCAACGCGGCCCAGCTGAAGGGCGTGCTCCTCACGCACGGGCACGAGGACCACATCGGCGCGCTCCCCTACCTGCTGGGCGACGTGCCCGTCCCCATCTACGGCACGCGCTTCACGCTCGCGCTCGCGCGGCAGCGCCTGGAGGAACTGGGCGTGGAGGCGGACCTGCGCGAAATCGATCCGCGCACCCCCTTCCCCGTGGGCAGCGTCTTCCAGGTGGAGGCCACGCGCGTGACGCACACCGTGCCGGACGCGGTGGGCTACGTCGTCCGCTCACCCGAGGGCACCGTCATCCACACCGGCGACTTCAAGCTGGACCCCGACCCCATCGACGGCCTCAAGACGGACCTGGAGCGCTGGGGCGAGGCGGGTGACGAAGGCGTGCTGTGCCTGCTGTCGGACTCCACCAACTCCGAGCACACGGACGAGACCGGCAGCGAGCGCGTGGTGCAGACCACCTTCGAGCGCCTCTTCCACGAGACGAAGGGCCGCGTCGTCGTCGCCCAGTTCTCCTCCAACCTCCACCGCATCCGGCACCTCTTGGACCTGTGCGAGCGCACCGGCCGGCTCGTCGCGCTCCAGGGCCGCAGCATGGTGCGCAACGTGGAGCTGGCGCGGGAGATGGGCTACCTGGACGTGCCCGACTCGCTCTTCGTGCACCTGGACAGCGTGCCCAGGCTCGCGCCCCACCGCGTGGCGGTGATCACCACCGGCGCCCAGGGCGAGCCGCGCGCGGGCCTCACCCAGCTGGCCAACGGCGATGGGCCCGTGCGCCTGGAGCCCGGCGACACCGTCATCGTCAGCGCCCGCCCCATCCCCGGCAACGAACGCGCCGTGGGCGCGCTGCTCGACCAGCTCCACTGGCGCGGCGCCCGCATCGTCTACGCCCAGGTGGAGCCCGGCGTGCACGTCTCCGGACACGCCAGCCGCCCCCAGCAGCGCCGGGTGCTGGAGCTGATCCGCCCCAAGAACTTCATCCCCGTGCATGGGGAAGTCCGACACCTGCACCGACACCTGACCACCGCGCGCGAGGCGGGCATGGCGCCGGAAGGCCTGCTGCTGGCCCACGACGGGGACGTGGTGACGTTCGAGGAGGGGCGGGGCCGCTTCACTGGCAGCGTGCCCGCCGGGCGCATCCTGCGGGAGCGCGCCGGGGACGGAGTCGTGACGCCGGAGGCGCTGGCGGAGCGCAACCGGCTGGCGGAGACGGGCGTGGTGGCCGCCGCCGTGGTGCTGAGGCGCGACACCCAGGCGCTGGTGGCGGGGCCCCAGCTGTCCGGCCAGGGCCTCAACCCGGACGAGCAGGGCGTGCTGGCCCAGGTGGCCCAGGTGGCGCGGGCCTTCTTCGAGGAGCTCAACCCCCTGCTCCGTGGGGACGACGCCCTGGTGCGCGAGGAACTCACGAAGGCGGTGAAGCGGGCCTTCAAGCAGCACACTTCCCGGCGCACCCTGGTGGTGCCCTTGGTCGTCCGGGTGTAGGTATGGTAAGGGCGCGAAAAGGTCCCCCATGCCCTCCTTCGACGTCATCTCCAAAATCGATCTGGCTGAGCTCGACAACGCGGTCAATCAGACCCGGAAGGAGCTCAGCACCCGCTATGACTTCCAGGGCGTGAAGGCCGAAATCGACATCGCCCCGGACCACTCCGCGCTCACGGTGAAGACCAACAGCGAGGAGAAGCTCCAGGCCGCCAAGGAGGTCCTGCTCGGCAAGCTGGCCAAGCGCGGCATCAGCCTGCGGGTGCTGGAGTTCGGCGACATCGAGAAGACGGGCATGAGCAACGTCAAGCAGCCCATCAAGCTCCAGCAGGGCATCCCGGTGGAGAAGTCCAAGGAGCTGATCAAGCTGCTCAAGGAGTCCAAGCTGAAGGTGCAGGGCTCCATCCAGGCGGATCAGCTCCGCGTCACGGGCAAGAACCGCGACGACCTGCAGGAGGCCATCGCGCTGTTCCGCAAGGAGCAGGACAAGCTCAAGCTGGACATGCAGTTCACCAACTTCCGCGACTAGAGGCGTCCCTCCGCATGCACGCCGCCCGCCTGGCCCCCCTGCCCCTCTGTCTGCTCCTCGCCACCACCTCGCTCGCGCAGGACGCGGCGCCCCGGCCCAGCAAGCCGGTGCCCGTGCTCAAGAAGGCCCCCCGCCCGGAGAAGAAGCTCAAGGACTTCGGCTCCCCGCTGGTCCTCAAGCCGCTGCCCACCACCGACGGGGCCACCGCGGACTTCTCCGCCCGGGTGGGCTGGCGCAAGGACACGCTCTTCGTGGGCGTGGAGGCCACGGACAACCAGCTGCTCGCGGGTGACGTCATCACCCTCTCGCTCTACTTCCCGGACGCCGGCCCCACCGCCACGGGCTACACCTACCGCTTCGCCTTCGACGGCCAGCGCACCTCCGGCCCCGACAGCGGCACGCCCAGGTTCGCGCAGGGCCTGGTGAACGCCGCGGTGCACCGCCAGGGCGACACGCTGTCCGTGGTGGCCATGATCCCGGTGCGCGCCCTGCCCCGCTTCCCCGCGGTGGATCCGCTCGTCATGGACCTCTGCATCACCTACGAGGACCAGGACCAGGTGGGCGCCAAGGCGGTGCCGGTGTCCAACTGCAAGGGCGGCACCATGGCGGAGGGAGAGGCGCTGCGCCTGCCGGACGAGGCGCGCAAGAACCTCAGGCTCAAGCCCCCGGCCAGCGTCGCCGCCCTGGAGGCGGCGCCCACCGGCTGGCTGGGCTGGGGCCTGCTCAGCTACCCGAACTGGGCCCAGGGCGATGAGAGCCTCACCCCCGCCTCGCTGCGCGAGCTGGTGGCGCCCAACGCGGTGGACGCCTCGAAGATGGGCGTGAACCTGCCGGAGACCTTGAGCCTGCCGGACGGCCGTCCGGTCGTGAGTGTCCTTACCGGGAAGAACCCCTACGCCGTCGAGGGTCAATGCGACTCCGACGACGAGCTGCGGATGGGGCTCTACGTGGTGTCAGGGAAGACAGCCCAGCGGGTGCTCGACTGGCCGGCCGCCACCTGTGCGCTGGGTCGCGCCACCTCGGTGGAGCTGGAAGAAGACGGGGCGCTGAACATCGGTTACTCGAACGGCGCCATCATCAACTTCGTTTGGAGTGCGGACCACTTCGAGCGGACGCAACTGGGAAAGCGGTAGACGCGCGTGGAAGAGACCAAGAGCCTGTACATGATGACCCTCGGCTGCCCGAAGAACCGGGTGGACTCCGAGGTGATGCTGGGCACGCTGCGCACCCGCGGCTATTCGCTCGTGCAGGAGGCCTCGGAGGCCGAGGTCATCGTGGTCAACACGTGCGCCTTCATCGGGCCGGCGAAGCAGGAGTCGGTGGACTCCATCCTGGAGATGGCGGAGCTGAAGAAGTCGGGCGCGTGCAAGACGCTCGTCGTCACCGGCTGCCTGTCCCAGCGCTACGGCCAGGAGCTGTCGCAGGAGATGCCGGAGGTGGACCACTTCCTGGGCACCAGCGCGTACGCCCAGATTGGCGACCTGCTGGCGGCGGAGGCCACGCCGCGCCAGGTGATTCCGGATCCGGACTACATCCACAACGCGGAGACGCCGCGCATCAACTCGATGCCGAAGTACACGGCGTACCTGAAGATCTCCGAGGGGTGCGACAACGCCTGCGCGTTCTGCATCATCCCCACGCTGCGCGGCGGCCAGCGCTCGCGCCCGGTGGCGGACATCCTGGCGGAGGCGCACAAGCTGGCGGACAGCGGCGTGCAGGAGCTGAACCTCGTCGCGCAGGACCTGACGGCCTACGGGCATGACCTGCCCGGCAAGCCGAAGCTGCACGAGCTGCTCAAGGAGCTGGTGAAGGTGGACGTGAAGTGGATCCGCCTGCACTACGCCTACCCGCGCGTGTTCCCGGACGAGCTCATCGACGTCATCGCCACCGAGCCGAAGATCGCCAAGTACCTGGACATGCCGGTGCAGCACGCCAGCGACAAGCTGCTCCTGTCCATGAAGCGCGGCCGCAACTCCAAGTTCCTCAAGGAGCTGCTCACCAAGCTGCGCGAGCGCGTGCCGAACCTGGTGATGCGCACCTCGCTCATCGTCGGCCTGCCGGGTGAGACGGAGGAGGACTTCGAGCTCCTGAAGGAGTTCGTGAAGGAGCAGCGCTTCCAGCGCCTGGGCGTGTTCCAGTACTCGGACGAGGAGGGCACCGCCGCGTTCGACCTGCCGAACAAGATTCCGGCGAAGACCATCGAGCGCCGCTGGCGCGAGGTGATGGCCATCCAGAAGCGCATCAACCGCGAGCAGAACAAGAAGCTCGTGGGCCAGAAGCTCACCGTGCTGGTGGAGGGCCCCAGCGAGGAGTCCGAGCACCTGCTGGTGGGCCGCCACGAGGGGCAGGCGCCAGAAATCGACGGGCAGGTCTACATCAACGACGGCCTGGCGTACCCGGGCGAGTTCGTCACCGTGGAGGTGACGGAGGCGCACGACTACGACCTCATCGCCCGCGTGGTGGAGCGTCCGGATCCGAAGCAGCGCACGCACACCCCGCGCGAGGCCCTGCCCGCGCCCGTGCCGCTGAAGGCGCTGGTGCGTCCGCCGGAGCCGCGGCCGGAGTAGTCCGTCACCGCGAAGGCCGTGCCCCGGGCCCGCCCCGCCTCCCCACCGGAGGCGGTCGCGGGCCCGAGTCGTTCGTGGATGTCGGCACGTCGCGACCGGCCAGCACGCCAGGCCGATGCATCGGGCATCCGCTCGCGATGTCCGCGGATGGAAGCCGCGGGCCCGAGCCCTCCGTTGGCGCTACTTCGGGTCCTCGGGCTCCAGCTCGCGCTCCTCGACGGGCGGCGGCTGGGGACCCGAGCCCTTCGTCGGCACGGCCACCCCTTCGCCCAGCGGCGTGGGCTGGCACTCGCACACCGTGCGCCGCGACGCGGACTCCGTGACGAAGGCGCAGGTCGTGGGGCACTCGGGCTGGCGCCCCTCCTCCACCAGCGACACGGCGTAGCCCTTCGCGCCCTGGAGCGCCGCGTGGCACGCGGGCAGGGTCTTCGACAGGGAGGCCCACGGCAGCCGGTGCTGCGTGTTGGCGCCGCGTGTGGTGCTCGGGAAGCTCAGGCCCACCTGACAGCCCGTCTCCAGGCGCTGGCCGTCCGCGCCCCGGGGCTCCACGTACAGGCGGACGCCTTCCGGCACGTCGCGAAACACCTCGCCGGAGAGGGCCACCGCGCCGTCAGGCTCCGCGCGCACGAAGATGCCGTAGCAGGCCTCCTCGCTGAACGCGCCCCCCTCACCCGCGCACTGCTGACGGCCGCCGCCCTCGGGCATGCGCACGTGGGGCCTGCGCAGCACCAGCGCCCCACCCTGCGCGTCCACGGTGGCGGTGAAGCGGCCCCAGACGTCCGGCCCCAGGCGGCCCAGGCTGCTCTGCGACGGCCAGCGCCCCGCGGCCTCCATCACCAGCGGCTTCACGCCCAGCCCCTCCGCCACCTCCACCGAGTCCACCGCGAAGGTGCGCGGCGGCAGCCCCGCGGCCGTCTCCAGCGGCTGCAAGCCCTGCCCCAGCGCCGGGTCCACCGCCAGCCGGGAGAAGGGCTCGCGCGTGCCCAGCACGAAGGGGCCGGTGATGCTCGCGTCCCCTTGCGTCACCTGCACGGCGAGGAGCGGCCAGTCCCCCAGCGGCTCGCGGCTCAGCTCCACCACGTGCGCTTCGCGCGCCGCGTCCGACGCGCGCAGCTCCGCGTCGTAGGCCTCGCGGGGACGCGACGCGGTGAAGGTCACCTCGCGGCGCAGCGGCTCCACCGTGAGGGCATACGGGGCCAGCACGTCCTGTCCCAGCGTCACCGAGCAGCCCGTCTCCCCCGAGAGCAGCAGCGTGCGCAGGGGCGGCGCCACCGGCCCCACCGTCAGCGGCGGGGCCGGCACCTCCGGCCAGGAACGATGGCCTCCCGAGGCCTCCGGCACGCGCGCGGTCCCGGCGGGCGCGGGCGGCGCTCCATCGAAGCAGGCTGTGGACACGAGCGACAGCGGCCGCGTGACGTCCAGCACCACCGGCACGGCCCGGCTCCCCAACCGCCCCGCCACCGTCAGCCGCAGCGCGGGTGAGGACAGGAGGGGCAGCGTCTGTCCCACGAGGCTCGTGGGACGTGAAGGGCCTGGGGGCGCGGCGGAGTGACACCCCGCGCCCAGCAGCACGCATCCCGCCAGCAGCACGCCGCGCATGGAGGGCGGGCCGTCCTACTGCGCCTTCTTGGTGAAGTCGTCCACGCGGGTGCCCTCGGGCGGGTTCAGCTTGAAGCTGTCCGCGGAGACGCCCACGTTCGTCTTCAGGTCCAGGAAGGCGATGGTGTTCTCGCTGCCGTCCGGATCCACCACCGTGCTCTTGAGCACCTGCGCCGTCGAGGGGTCCACCTCCAGGCGCACCTGACGGAAGCGCGGCTCGTTCTTCAGCGGATCCAACACCAGCAGCGTGCCCTTGCAGTCCTTGCAGTCGCCCTTGGTGATGGCGAACTCGTCCGCCAGCTTCCCCTGGCCGAAGAGGAACGTCACCGACGCGGACAGCTGGCTGGTGTCCATGGCCGCCACCGACAGCGTCTGCGCCTCCGGGTCGTGCATGTAGACCTTGTTGCCCGCGAGCACGAACGTCCGCTTGGACGGGTTCTCGTACTCCCAGCGCATCAGGCCCGGCTTCTTGTAGGTCACCGTGCCCGTGGACGTCTGCGTGCGGCGGAAGGCCTTGTACTTGTAGTCCTGCTTGAAGCCCGCCTTGAAGTCGTTCGTCTTCTCGTAGAAGGCCTGCATCCGGTCCACGAGCGTCTTCACCTCGGGCGTCATCGGCTTCGGCGCGGGCTTCGGAGCGCCGGCGGCCACGCTCGCGTCGCCCTGCTTCGCGGCGGGGGGCATGGCGGCCGTGCCGGCATCCGAGGGCGCAGCCGGCTTGGGCGCGGCGGCGGGAGCCTTGGCGGCGACCGCGGGCTTCGCCACGGGCGCGGTGGGGGCGGCCGTGGTGGGGGCCTGCGTGAGCAGCGTGATGAGCAGGGATTCCAGCAACATGGCGTGCGCCTCCGGAGCGGGCACCCAAGGCGCCCGCAGGGACCATCTACCGCATCCGGACGGCCCCCGGGGGACCGGCATTCACCGCTGTGTGGCTTTGACCAGACGCTTCCGCTGCTTCACGCCCAGCAGGTAGAAGCGCTCCCGCAGCTCCTGGGCCTCCGTGGGCGTCAGGTCTCCGGAGCCCCCCGCCAGGTGCTCGTCCCTCCAGGCGACCGCCCGGGTGATGCTGGCGGACGCCGCCGCGGAGATGTTCAGGCTCTGGCTGAAGCCCTTCATGGGCACCCAGAAGGTGCCATCCACGCCGGTGAGGACGTCGTCGCTCACGCCGTAGCGCTCGTTGCCGAACACCATGGCGAACTTGGTGTCGAAGCGCAGGCTGTAGAGGTTGGTGGCACCCTCGCGCAGCGCTGACGCGTAGAGGCTGAAGCCCCGCCCCTTCAGGTGCTCACGGCACTCCGCGAACGTCTTGTAGAGGTGCACGTCCAACCACTTGTCGCAGCCCTGCGCCACCCGCGAGTTGGGGATGAAGGGCGCCTCCGGGTTGATGACGACGTGCACCTCCTGCACGCCCATGGACTCGCAGGTGCGCAGCACCGCCGCCATGTTGAAGTTGTCCTCCAGCCGGTCGAGCACCACCACGAAGTTGCGCGTGCGCTGGCTGACGACGCGGTCGATCTTCTCCTTCCGCACGTCGAGCAGGAACTGCTCCGGCTCGACGGCTTCGCGCTCGAACCTCTCGTAGCGGGGGCCTCCACCAGCCATCGACTCAGCGCCTCCCGCCGGACTTCTTCGCCGGAGCCTTCCGGGCGGCCTTCTTCGCCGACGCCTTGGCGACGACCTTCTTCACTGGCGCCTTGCGCACCGCCTTCTTCACTGGTGCCTTGCGCACCGCCTTCTTCACTGGTGCCTTGCGCACTACCTTCTTCGCAACGGGCTTGCGCGGGGTCTTCTTCGCGGCGGCCTTCTTCGCCACGGGCTTGCGCGGGGTCTTCTTCGCGACGACCTTCTTCGCCGCCCCCTTGCGCGCCGTCTTCTTCGCGGGCGCCTTGGTTGCAACCTTTGTCGCCGAAACCTTCGTGGCAGCCTTCTTCGCCGGAGCCTCGACGTGGAGCTTGTCGGTGCGGCCGGTGAAGAGCACCTCCGCCACCGCGTCCATCAGGGGCTGCATGCCCTCACCCGTGGCACAGGACACCGGGAACACGCGGATGCCCCGGCGTCGCAGCGCCTCCGTGAAGGGCCCCAGCCGCTCGCGGCCCTCCGTGAGGTCCTGCTTGTTGGCGGCCACCACCTGCGGCTTGTTGGCCAGCTCCGCGCTGTACTTCTTCAGCTCCGCGTTGAGGATGTCGAAGTCGTCCAGCGGACTGCGGCCCTCGCCCTCGGCGCCCATGTCGATGAGGTGCACCAGCACCTTGCAGCGCTCCACGTGGCGCAGGAACTGGTGGCCCAGGCCCACGCCCTCACTGGCGCCCTCGATGATGCCGGGGATGTCCGCCATGACGAAGGACAGGTTGTCCTTGTACTGGACCATGCCCAGGTTCGGCACGAGCGTGGTGAACGGGTAGTCCGCCACCTTCGGCCGCGCCCGGCTCACCCGCGAGATGAACGTGCTCTTGCCCGCGTTGGGGAAGCCCAGCAGGCCCACGTCCGCCAGCAGCTTCAGCTCCAGCCGCAGCGTGATCTCCTCGCCCTTCGTGCCGTCCTGCGCGAAGCGCGGCGTCTGGCGCGTGGAGGTCGCGAAGTTCATGTTGCCCAGGCCGCCCCGGCCGCCCTTGGCCGCCACGAAGCGCTGGCCCGGATCGCTCAGGTCCACCAGCAGCTCGCCCGTCTGCTCGTCGCGGATCAGCGTGCCCACCGGCACCTGGAGCACCAGGTCCTCGGCGCCATGGCCGTTGCAGTCGCTGCCCATGCCGTGCTCGCCGCTCTTCGCCCGGTGGTGCTGCTGGTAGCGGTAGTCCAGGAGCGTGGTCAGCTGCGGGTTCGCCACGAACACCACGGAGCCGCCGTTGCCGCCGTCCCCGCCATTGGGACCGCCGCGCTCGATGAACTTCTCCCGCCGGAAGGCCACGGCGCCGTTCCCACCGTCTCCCGCCTTCACGTAGATGCGTACTTCGTCGACGAACTTCATGGGGCGACTGCCCTCCTGGAAAAACACAAAGCGGGCCGTCCTCGCGTCCGCCCGTTCCCAAGGGAACGGAGGACCGGGAACGACCCGCTCGGTAATGCCCGGGCCCTGGGTCGCCCCAGGGCCACAGACTAGGCGCTCGCCTGCTCGGCGGCGGCCGGGTACACCGACACCTTCTTCTTGTCGCGGCCGAGGCGCTCGTACTTCACCACGCCGTCCACCGTCGAGAAGAGGGTGAAGTCGCGACCGAGCTTCACGTTCGTGCCCGGGTGGATGACCGTGCCGACCTGGCGGACGAGGATGCTGCCCGCCGTGATGGTCTCACCGCCGTACACCTTCACACCACGGTACTGCGGGTTGGAATCACGCCCGTTGCGCGAAGAACCCTGACCTTTTTTATGGGCCATGACACCTGCTCCTTGAAGTTCGTGTGGGGAATGCCCGGAAAGACGGCTAGCCGGAGATCGAGGTGACCTTCACCTCGGTGTACGGCTGGCGGTGGCCACGGCGACGGGTCCAGCCTTCCTTCTCCTTCCGGAAGTGCAGGACGCGGCGGTGCTTGTCCTGCGCCAGCACCTTGCCCACGACCTTCGCGCCCGCCACCGTCGGCTGGCCCACCTTCGGGCTCTCCGAGCCGCCCAGCAGCAGGACCTCGGTGAACGAGACCTCGGCGCCGATATCACCGGCGATCTTCTCGATCCGGACCACGTCGCCCTCGGCGACGCGGTACTGCTTTCCGCCCGTGCGAATGACTGCGTACATCGTCGAACCCCTGTCAGCTTCGGGTTGGTTCAACCCATGGAATCCAACGCGCATTTCGGACGGCGGACCGCCCGGCGCGCTAAAAGACGGCGGGACTTACGAGAAACCCGGGGGGGAGTCAAGGCAGTTGGCGGATCAACCCGGCCCCCGGCTCCCTATTTGCTTTTGAATAGGACCCCCGGAATAAAGTCCACTGGACCGCAGACGCGCGCCCACTAGGATGCGCGCGGTTGCTTTCCACCTGTACCTCATCCCCGAGGGGGAGAACCATCATGAAGAAGATCCTGTTCGGTCTGGCCGCCATGGCTTCACTTTCGCTCACCGCTTGCGGCGGCAACGTCTGTGACGACACCTCCGACGCGTTCGACAGCCTGATCGACAAGGTCGAGGAGTGCGGCATCCCGACGACCGGCTTCGAGAAGCCGACGGACGAGGACATCGACTCCTGCAAGGAGGCCCTGGACTCCTGCAGCGACGCGGACAAGGACAAGCTGAGCGAGTACGCGGACTGCCTGAAGGACGTGAAGGGCTGCTCCGACAAGACCCAGGCCGAGCAGGAGGCGTTCGGTGAGCGCCTGGCGTCCTGCGTCAGCAAGCTCTCCGGCGTGAGCGCCGCCTGCAACGTGAGCGGCGAGTAGTCGTCGCCTTTCCGCGGCCCTCGCCGTGGACTCAGGGCCCGGTTCCCTCCCCAGGGAATCGGGCCCTTTCATTTCGGACGTGGGCCAGCCGCGCCCCCAGCGCCCGGCCCACCACGCGGCGGCGCTGCTGGTACTCCCATTCCAGCGGATCCAGCTCCAGGCCCCGCTCGTAGGCCTCCAGGGCCCGCTGGAGCTGGCCGTCCCGCTCCAGGGCGCTTCCTGTGAGGAAGTGTACCCGCGCGGTGCCCACCGCCTGGGGCTGCTCGGCCAGGAACTCGCGGCGCAGGGCGTCCGTCTGGAGCGCGGTGAGGCCCGCCTCCAGGCACCGCGCCACGCCCCGGGCATTGCCCAGCCGGGCGTCGTAGCGGGCCCGGCGCTGCGGCACGCCCAGGGTGTCGCCCGCGTTCCTCACGCGGATCAGCATGGACTCCAGGCGCGAGCGCTGCCCGCGCGACAGGGGCCGCTGCCGGAGCTCGGACAGGGCGCTCCACAGCTCGCGCGCCCGCTCCCGCGCGGGCTCCAGCTCCACGTCCGGCGGCAGCCCCAGCACGGTGTAGTGGGTGCCCTCCGCGGCCAGCTGATCGCGCCACAGCGCCAGGACGCGCTCGGCCTCCGCGTCGTCCGGGAGCTCCCGGGGCGCGGGGGGCGGCGAGGTCAGGACGCCGGCGAGGTGCTGCTCCACCCGGACCTTCAGCGCGGTGGACGGCGCGATGAACTGCACGCCGAAGCCTGGGCTCATGCTCCAGACCCGGGCCTGCTCGGGCGAGACGTGGCGCACCACCTCGCACATGACGGACAGCGGCCCCGTGGAGAGGGGCAACACCACCTGGACCTGGGCGAACAGCGGGGGCAGCTCACCGATGGCGTGCAGGAACACGCCCCCGCGCGTCAGGTCCGAGCCGGTGAAGGCCCGGGGCTGCGCGCCGGGGTGCAGCACCACCTGCACGGGCACCGGGAGCGTCTTCCCTCCGGACGCACCCGGGGGCTCCAGCGGAGGGGTGCGCCGAGGCCCCACGGGCATCCCCGGAGGAGCCCTCGCCGGCGTGGGACGGGGTGGGTCCGCGGCCCCGCGCGCCGGAGGCGTCCGCGCGGCCAGGGCCTGCTCCAGCGCGGCGCGCAGGGCGAGCGCGTGGGGAAAGCGCTCCTCCGGGCTCTTCGCCAGCGCGCGCAGCACCACCGCCTCCAGCGCGGCCGGCACCGAGGGGCAGATGGAGCGAGGGGCTGGAGGCCGCCGCGTCTGGTGCGCAACGAGCTGGGCGGTGAGCCCCTCGTCGGGAAAGGGCAGCCGCCCGGTGAGCAACTGGTAGGCGATGACGCCCACCGCGTACAGGTCCGCGCGGCCATCCAGGCGCCGGCTCAGGGACTGCTCCGGGGCCATGTACTCCGGCGTCCCCACGATGATGCCCGCCACCGTCTCCGGCATGCTCGCGTCCACCAGCTTCGCGATGCCGAAGTCGAGCACCTTCACGAACGGCATCCCCCGCCCGCGCTTCACCAGGAAGATGTTGTCCGGCTTCAGGTCGCGGTGGACGATGCCCCGCGCGTGCGCCGCATGCAGCGCGTCACACACCTGGGTCAGCATGGGCACCACCGCCCCGGCCGACATCGCCGTCCCCACCCACGCCGACAGCGGCGCGCCCTCCAGGAACTCCATGATGAGGTAGGGCCGGGGCGCCGTGGCGTTGAGGTCGAAGATGCTGACGATGTTCTCGTGCCCGATGAGGTTCACCGCCCGGGCCTCGGCGTGGAAGCGCTGCACCAGCTCCGGGTAGCGCGTCAGGTGCTCGTGCAGCACCTTCACCGCCACGCGGCTGCCAATGGACACGTGCTCGGCCAGGTAGACGGACCCCATCCCGCCCCGGCCCACCCGGCGCACCAGCCGGAAGCTGCCCAGCTGGGTCCCCAGCAGCGGATCCACCTCCTCCACCAGGGCCACGGCGGCCGGCGCCTCCGGGGTCCCGCCCGCGCCGCTCCCCGCCTCCCGGACGAGCGTGTCGCACGACGCCTCCGCGCCATGTCCCCGCCCGCACGCAGAGCACGTGCGCTCGTTCCTCGCGACTTCGGCCATACCACCCCCCTGGCCAATTTCCTGCCCAATCTGCACATCCAGGAAGCCCGGCATCCACTGCCAACAAGGGTGGATGTCGCAAAGTGCGGGGGCATCCAGCCCTGGGGCCAGGGTGACGGTTGGGCGGCGGACTGCGACGTGTCAGGAAGGTGTCACGCGGGTAGGATGCGCGGCATGTCCCGCTCGGCTCGACGCATTCCCACCGTGAACCTGTCCCACTACCGCTCCGGCACTCCCGAGGAGCGGGCCCGCTTCGTCCAGGTGTTTGGCGACGCACTCAAGGAGTTCGGCTTCGTGACCGTGGAGGGCCACGGTGTCGACGACGCGCTCATCCGCAGCACGTACGCGGACGTGGAGCGCTTCTTCCAACTGCCGGAGTCCACCAAGTCGCGCTACGCGGTGCCGGAGCGTCCGGGGCAGCGGGGCTTCATGGCGTTTGGCCAGGAGCACGCGAAGAACCGCAAGGTGGGGGACCTGAAGGAGTTCTGGCACGTGGGCCGCGAGCTGCCCGTGGACCACCCCTACCGCGAGGACTACGGCCCCAACGTGTGGCCGGAGGAGGTGCCCACCTTCCGCGAGCACACGCTGACGCTCTACCGGGAGCTGGACGGCGCGGCGACGGTGATGCTCCAGGCGCTGGCGGAGTACCTGGGCATCGAGCGCAACACGCTCAGCGACATGACGGTGGACGGCAACTCGGTGCTGCGGCTCATCCACTATCCGCCGCTGAAGGACCGCTTCATCCCGGGCGCGGTGCGCGCCGCGGAGCACGAGGACATCAACTTCATCACGCTCCTGTGCGAGGGCACGGCCGGCGGCCTGGAGCTGCTCACGCGCGACGGCGAGTGGATCCCCGTGGACACGCTGCGTGGCCAGATCGTCGTGGACTCGGGCGACATGCTCAGCCGGGTGATGAACGGCGTCATCCCGTCCACCACGCACCGGGTGGTGAACCCGCCCAGCCTGGAGCAGGACACGGTGCGCTACTCCATGCCCTTCTTCGTGCACCCGTTCTCCGACTGCATCCTGAAGCCGCTGCCGCAGACGGAGACGCCGGACAACCCCGCGCGCCACCCGCCCATCACCGCGGACGCGTTCCTCAAGCAGCGCCTGCGCGAGCTGGGCTTCCTCAAGTAGCCGCCGCCCGGGAGATCAGCGCCTCCATCGGCACGCGGAAGTGGCGAGCCCCTTCCGCGCCATGGAGCCAGGGCCCCCGGCCCCTGAGCCACGAGGGCCGCCACGGGCGGCCCGTCTCGTCCGTGAGCACCACGCGGGCGACGGGGGCCAGGCGCTGGTGGCCCCGGTCGTACAGCGTGAAGAGCTGGAGCTGGCAGGCATCGTCATCGTCGCCCACGAACAGGACGTGCGTGTCGCTGACGACGATGGCGTGCGCGCCCCGCACCGGTGACTGCCAGACCGTGGAGGGCTGACCGGACCGCATGCGCACGAGCGGGAAGTCCGTGTAGCTGTAGAACCAGGTCTCCTGCTCCGAAGCGACGTTGAGCGCGTAGCAGTCCACGATGCGCTGGGACACCGCCATCCGCACCCCGCGCTCCTGCCGCTGCCCCAGCGCATCGAAGCACGCCAGGCCGTCCTCGCCGATGGGCCGCCGTGTTCCCTTGCCGCCCCAGCCCCGGTTGCCGATGACGCCTTCGTCGAAGTAGCTCACCCAGACCTGCCCGTCAGAGGTCGTCTGCACGTCAGCGATGTCGTCGCCCAGGGTCAGCTCCCGGAGCACCGCGCCTTCCGGTGAATAGACGTGGGCGTTGCGCTCATGCTGCTGCTCGGAGAGGTAGCGGCACCGCGCGTTCACGAGCAGCACCTCGCCGCCGGGGAGCGGCTGGACGGAGTGGAAGTCCGGGGAATCGCGAGGCAGCGTGAACCGCTCCCAGGTATCCCAGGCGTCCGCGAAGTGGAGGACCTCATCGCCCTCGCCCTCCCCGTCCATGAGCCACCACACGCTGTTGTCGGGCGCCCCGCCCCAGGCCTTCGCCTCGCGGGCCGCGAGCGACTCCGTCGTGTCGACGAATGGGTGCACTTCGACGTCGAGCGTCCTCACCATGTGCATCGCGGCCTCCGGGGAGCGGCTCGACGGTGACGCTGCCGGAACCTGACGTTCCCCCGACCGTGAGGCTCGCGCCATCCAGGGGCCGATGCCATCCTCATGGCACCGTGGCCACCGCCCTCGACCTGTTCGCCGTCCAGCCGCGCGTCGCGCTCGACGACTATGCCTCGCAGGAGACATTCGCCGCGCGCCACCGGGCGCTCGCTGCCCGTGTGGACGCGCTGCGTGCCCGGGACGCGTCGGGCCAGCCGTTGAACCCCGCGCTCGCCGTCTGGCCGGAGATGGTGGGCGCGGCGCTGGGGCTGATGGGGCACCTGCCGCGCGTGCGCCGCCGCAAGACGACGCATGGCGCGATGACGCGCGTGGCGCTCGCGGAGTGGCTCGGCATGTTCCGCACGTGGAGCGCCTTCCACCCGCCGACGCTGAAGGAATGCCTCTACGCCACGGTGGCGCCCCGCGTGCACCGGGCCATGTACGAGACCTTCTCCTGCATCGCGCGGGACTTCGGGCTGTGGGTGGTGGCCGGCAGCGCGCTCCTGCCCATGAACCGCCTGGGCCCGGACACGCCCGAGTACGAGCCCGCGGGCGCGCGCACCTTCAACACCAGCTACACGTTCTCGCCGGACGGGCACTGCGTGGGCGTCACGCGCAAGGTGAACCTGGTGCCCACGCAGGAGGACGTGCTGCACCTGAGCCCGGGCCGCCCGGAGGACCTGCCCGTGCTGGACACGCCCTTCGGGAAGCTGGGCACGCTCGTCTGCTACGACGGCTTTCGCGAACCCCACACGTCCGGCGAGCCCTGGTTCGTGCCGTGCGCGCAGTACCTGGACGCGCTGGGCGTGGAGGTGCTCGCGCAGCCCTCCGCCAACGCGTGGAGCTGGGATGGGCCCTGGGCCTTCAACGCGCCCGGCGAGACGCAGCTGCGCAGCGAGCAGTGGTTCAACGAGGGCCTCTTCACGCAGCTGCGCACCCTGAAGCACGTGCGCTACGCAGTGAGCCCACAGCTCACCGGCGGCTTCTTCGACAACACCTTCGAGGCGCCCTCGCTCATCCTGGAGCGCCGGGGGCCAGACGACGTGCACGTGCTCGCCCAATCCGCGGATCCGCGCGGCGAGGACGTGCTCCACGTCACCGTGCCTCGCTAATCCCCCAACTTCTTCTTGAGCAGCTCGTTGACGAGGCCGGGGTTGCCCTTGCCCTTCATGGCCTTCATCACCTGACCCACGAAGAAGCCGTACACGCTCTTCTTGCCGGCCTTGTACTTCTCCACCTCGCCCGCGTTCTTCGCGAGGATGTCGTCCACCACCGCCTCGACGGCGCCCACGTCGCGCACCTGCGCCAGGCCCTTCTCCGCGATGATGTCCGCGGGCGCGCGGCCCGTGCGGAACATCTCCCCGAGCACGTCCTTCGCCGCGTTCGCGGACACCGTGCCCTTCTCCACCGTGGTCAGCAGCTCGCCCAGCTGCGCCGGGGTGAAGCGCAGCGCGGAGACGGGCGTGCCCTCCTCCTTGAGCAGGCGGCTCAGCTCCCCCAGGAACCAGTTGGAGAGCTTCTTCGCGTCGGAGACGTGCTTCGCGCAGGCCTCGAAGAAGTCCGCCAGCGGGCGCTCGGCGGTGAGGATGCGCGCGTCGTAGGCCGGCAGGCCGTACTCACCCATGAAGCGCGTGCGCCTGGCGCGCGGCAGCTCTGGCAGCGCCTGCCGCTGCGCGTCCCGCAGCGCGTCCGACACGAGGAGCGGCGGCAGGTCCGGCTCCGGGAAGTAGCGGTAGTCATGCGCGTCCTCCTTGGAGCGCATGGACCGGGTGACGCCCTTGTTCACGTCCCAGAGGCGCGTCTCCTGGTCCACCTTGCCGCCGGACTCGATGACGTCCACCTGGCGCGCGGCCTCGTACTCGATGGCCTGCTTGAGGAAGCGGAACGAGTTGAGGTTCTTCAGCTCGCAGCGCTGGCCGAACGTGGTGGAGCCCTTGGGCATCACCGACACGTTGGCGTCGCAGCGGAAGCTGCCCTCCTCCAGGTTGCCGTCGTTGACGCCCAGGTATACCAGCACGTCGCGCAGCGCCTTGAGGTACTCCACCGCCTCGTCGGCGTCGCGCAGGTCCGGCTCGCTGACGATCTCCATCAGCGGTACGCCCGCGCGGTTCAGGTCCACCAGGCTCTGGCCCGCGGACGCGGACGCGTCATGGATGCTCTTGCCCGCGTCCTCCTCCAGGTGGATGCGCCGCACGCGCACCTTCTTCTCACCGGAGGGCGTGTCGATGATCAGCTCGCCCCACTTGCAGATGGGCTGATCATACTGGGTGATCTGATAGCCCTTGGGCAGGTCCGGGTAGAAGTAGTTCTTCCGGCTCCACACGCTCGTGGGCTTCACCGTGCACCCGAGCGCCAGGCCCGTGCGCACCGCGTACTCCACCACGCGCTGGTTGAGCACCGGCAGCACGCCGGGCATGCCCAGGCACACCGGGCAGGTGTGGTGGTTGGGCTCCGCGCCGAACGCGGTAGAGCAGCCGCAGAAGATCTTGGACTGCGTGAGCAGCTGCGCGTGGACCTCGAGGCCGATGACCGTCTGGAAGTCGCTCAGGGGCATGGCGGTGTCACCCTTGTCTCGCGCCCGCTAGACGGGGGCGGCGCGGCGGAAGAAGTCGTGCTCGCGCTCGAACGCGCGGGCGATGCGGAGCAGGCGGGCCTCGTCGAAGGGGCGCCCCAACAGCTGCATGCCGATGGGCAGTCCGCCTTGAGTGAAGCCGCACGGCACGGACAGGCCGGGCAGGCCCGCCAGGTTGCACGGCAGCGTGTAGACGTCCATCAGGTACATGGACAGCGGGTCGTCCACCTTCGCGCCCAGCTTGAACGCCGGCACCGGCGACGTGGGCGACACGATGGCGTCCACCTGCTGGAACACCTTCGTGAAGTCCTCGCGGATGAGCGTGCGGACCTTCTGCGCGCGCAGGTAGTACGCGTCGTAGTAGCCGGCGGACAGCGCGTAGGTGCCCAGCATGATGCGGCGCTTCACCTCCGCGCCGAAGCCCTGGCCTCGCGTCTGCGTATACAGCTCCTTGAGCCCGCGCGCGTCCCTGGCCCGCTGGCCGTAGCGGATGCCGTCGTAGCGGGCCAGGTTGCTGGACGCCTCCGACGACGCCAGCAGGTAGTACGTCGCCAGCGCGTACTTCGTGTGCGGCAGCGACACGTCCACCAGCGTCGCGCCCAGCTTCTCCAGCGCCTCCAGCGACGCGCGCAGCGCGCCCGCCACCTCCGGGTCCATGCCCTCCGCGAAGTACTCGCGCGGCACGCCCAGCTTGAGGCCGCGCACGCCGTCCTCCAGCCCCGTGAGGCAGTCCGGCGCCTCCACGTCCGCGGAGGTGGAGTCCAGCGGATCATGCCGCGCGATGAGCTGGAAGAGCGCCGCGGTGTCCCCCACCGTTCGCGCCATGGGGCCCGGCTGATCCAACGACGAGGCGAAGGCGATGACGCCGTAGCGCGACACCCTGCCATACGTGGGCTTGAGCCCCACGGTGTTGGTGAGCGCCGCAGGCTGGCGGATGGAGCCGCCCGTGTCGGTGCCCAGCGCGCCGAACACCTCGCGCGCCGCCACCGCCGCGGCCGAGCCGCCGGACGAGCCGCCCGGCGTGCGCGTCAGGTCCCACGGGTTGTGGGTCGGGAAGGACGCGCTCGACTCGTTGGACGAGCCCATGGCGAACTCGTCCATGTTCAGCTTGCCCACGAGCGGCAGGCCCGCCTCCTTCAGCAGGCGCACCACGGTGGCGTCATAGGGCGGGACGAAGCCCTCCAGGATGCGCGAGGCGCAGGTGGTCTCCACGCCCTCCGTGAGGAAGATGTCCTTGAGGCCCACGGGCACGCCGTCCAGCGCGCTCAGCGGGCTGCCGGCCTGGCGGCGCGCGTCGCTGGCCTCGGCCGCCTTCAGCGCCCCGGCCTCGTCCACGCGCAGGAAGGCGCGCACCTTCGGGTCCACCTGGGCGATGCGCTGGAGGCTCGCGCGCGTGGCCTCCACGGAGGACACCTCGCGCGAAGCCAGCTTCGCCGCCAGCTCCAGCATCGACAGGTCGGTGAGCGACGACATGGCGGGCTACTCCAGGATCTTCGGGACCGCGAAGGCGGTGCCCACCTTCGCCGGCGCGTTGGCGAGCCCCGCTTCCGGGGGCAGCGACGGGCGCAGCACGTCCTCGCGCAGCAGCGAGGACGCGAGCGTCGCGTGGGAGGTGGGCTCCACCTGGCTCACGTCGAGCGCCTCCAGCTCCGCCACCGCGTCCAGGACCGCGGACAACTGGGTGGCGTAGCGCTCCTCCTCCTGCGGCGTCAGCGACAGCCGCGCCAGGGTGGCGACGTGCCGGACCTGCTCGAGTGTGAGGGCCATGGGGAAGCCTCCTTCCTCCGGACTCGGGGGGCTACGGAGACGGCGGCGTGCGCTTGAACAGGTTGAGGATGGCGCCCATCACCTTGCCGCTGCCCTCGTGGCCGTGCTGCTTGATGACCTGCTCCAGCTCGCCCGCGTCCAGCCAGACGCCGTGGCAGTTGAAGCAGCTCTCCAGCTCCACGTCGCCCTGCTTCAGCGTCTGCAGGTCCATGCCGCACTTGGGGCACTTCATGTAGTGCAGCTGCTTGAGCGCTTCGCGCTGCTGGGCGGCCAGCTCCTGGGACTGCTGGAGGGCCAGCTTGCGCTTGGCTTCAATCTCCTCGCGCGCGAAGTAGTCGTCTTCGTTGTGGGAGGGCTTGTCAGGGGTCACGTTGGACATGGTCTTGGGTTCTCCTTGGCGGCGGGCACCATACCCTCTCGCCGCGGGGACGCGCCCGAAATGTAGGCCCCGTCCCGCCCCCTCGGACACCTGCCGGAAAATTGACCCCGCCCCCTCCCTCCCTATTCTCGCCGGGCGGATTGCTACAGCTCGCTACGCGGCTGGAATCGGGCAGAGGGAACAGGGGTCCATGACAGCGGCCAAGAAGGGTGGTCGGGCGGAGAAGGCGGTGCTCTCCCGGCAGGAGATCGCGACGCGTCGCAAGGCGCTCGCGAACAAGCGGATGAAGGCGCCGGGCGCGGCCAGCCCCGCCAAACGGGCGCTCGTCGGCGTCTTCATCCTGGCCGCCTCGTCGCTGGCCTTGCTGGCGGTCGCCACGTTCGACGCGCATGACCGGGTGGGGCCCGGCTTCCACAACGCGGTGGGCCCCATGGGCCACCTCATCGCGGAGACCCTGCGCGGCGCGCTGGGCGTGTGCGCCTACCTCATCCCCGTGGGTGGCATCTACACCGCCGTGGTGCTCTTCGTGGGCAACCGCGACCGGCGCCGCATGCCGCAGGTCATCTCCCTGGCGCTGCTGACGTGCAGCGTGTCCGTGCTCGCGCAGCTCATGTTCGCCAAGGACAAGGGCTGGGCCCACCCGCCCGGCGGCGCGCTGGGCGCGAGCCTGGGCGGCCTGATGGAGGGGATGTTCTCCACCGTCGGCACCATCATCCTCGTCACCGCCATCAGCGCGGCGGCGCTCATCGTGGGCACCCAGTACACGTTCTTCAAGCTGTGCTCGCTGGTGTGGGCCGGCCTCACCGTCCTGGGCCGCCGCGTCTCCGAGGCCGCGCACGTCTTCTGGGAGCAGCAGAAGGTCAACTACGCGGCCCGCCAGGAGCGGCTCGCGCAGGAGCGGGAAGAGGAGGCCGCGTTCCTCGCGGAGCTGGAGGCCGAGGAGGAGGAGCTCTCCGAGGCCGAGCGCCTGGCCGCGGAGGCCGAGGCCGCGGAGGCCGAGGCCCTGGCCGAGGAGGCCGTGCGCCTGGCGAAGCAGGCGGAGAAGGAGCAGGTCGCCAACGCGAAGAAGGCGCTCAAGGAGCAGAAGGAGCGCGAGAAGCTGGAGAAGAAGCTCACCCGCGAGGAGCCGTCCGAGGACGAGGCGAGCGACGACGCCTCCGAGGAGCAGCCCTCGCTGCCGCCCGAGCGCCGCCAGCCGGGCGCCGACCCGGCCTGGGCCGCGTCCTTCCTCGCGCCCCAGCCGCAGCTGCCCGCCAGCGCGGACGCTGGCGAGCCGCCGCGCCGCGCGCGCAAGACGCCGCAGATCGTCACCCCGCCCTCCGGGCCCTCCACGCCTCCGGTGCCCGCCGCGTCGCTCGCGCCTCCGGCCGCCGAGCCCGCCGCGAAGCCCGTGGCCGCGGAGAAGCAGCCCGCCGCCGCGCCGGGCAGCGCCCTCGTCCCCGCGCCGCCCGCCGCGCTGGCGCGCATGCCGCTCATCGTGGAGCCCAAGGCGCCGCCCAAGCCCACCGCCGTGAAGCGGCCGCAGGACCAGTTCGAGTTCGTGGGCGACCGCAAGAGCTTCTCCCTGCCGCCGCTGGACGTGCTGGAGGCGGACAAGAAGGAGCGCTCCGCGCTGGACAAGGACGCGTTCCTCGTCACGGCGGAGAAGCTGCGCGCGAAGCTGGCGGACTTCGGCATCGTGGGCGAGGTGGTCGAAATCCGCCCCGGCCCCGTCGTCACCATGTACGAGTTCCTGCCCGGGCCCGGCATCAAGGTCAGCAAGATCGCCGCGCTCCAGGACGACCTGGCCATGGCCATGGAGGCCATGCGCGTGCGCATCGTCGCCCCCATCCCCGGCAAGGGCGTGGTGGGCATCGAGGTGCCCAACCGCGACCGTGAGACGGTGTTCCTCAAGGAGATCGCGGAGCAGGACACGTTCCAGAAGAGCAGCAGCAAGCTGTCCATGTGCGTGGGCAAGGACATCGAGGGCATGCCGTACGTGCTCGACCTGGCCAAGGCCCCCCACCTGCTCATCGCGGGCACCACCGGCTCCGGCAAGTCCGTGGCGGTGAACTCCATGATCATGAGCATCCTCCTCAAGGCCACGCCGGAGGAGGTCCGCTTCATCATGGTGGACCCGAAGATGCTGGAGCTCTCCGTCTACGAGGGCATCCCGCACCTGCTGCTCCCCGTCGTCACCGACCCCAAGAAGGCCGCGCTCGCGCTGCGCTGGGCGGTGGAGGAGATGGAGCGCCGCTACCAGATGCTGTCCGAGGCGGGCGTGCGCAACATCGCCGGCTTCAACAAGCTGGTGGAGACGCAGGCGTCCGAGGAGAAGCCCGCCGCCGCGCCCGCCGCGAAGAAGAAGTCCAAGCCCAAGAAGATGCTCGTCGTGGACGTGGAGGGCAGCACCGTCCCCGCGGCCCCCGCCTCCGCCAGCGACGGGCTGGGCGTGGCCATGCCGCGCGAGGACGACGACGAGCTGCGTGAGGCCATCGTCTCCGAGCCCGCCCCCACCCTGGAGGCCGACGGCGAGGAGGACGCGGAGTTCGAGGAGGACGGCGAGGCCGCCGCTCCGGCGGAGGCCGCCTCCACGGAGAAGAAGGAGCTCAAGAAGCTGCCGTACATCGTCGTCATCATCGACGAGCTCGCGGACCTGATGATGGTCGCCAGCCGCGAGGTGGAGACGTACGTGGCGCGCCTCGCGCAGATGGCGCGCGCGGCCGGCATCCACCTGATGGTCGCGACCCAGCGTCCGTCCACGGACGTCGTCACGGGCATCATCAAGGCCAACTTCCCCACGCGCATCAGCTTCATGCTGCGCTCGAAGCCGGACTCGATGACGATCCTGGGCACGGTGGGCGCGGAGGCCCTCCTGGGCATGGGCGACATGCTGATCATGCCGCCCACGAGCGCCCACCTTCAGCGCGTGCACGGCGCCTTCGTCTCCGAGCACGAGATCAAGAAGGCGGTGGACCATCTCAAGGCCCAGGGCAAGCCCGTCTTCGACGAGTCCATCCTCAAGCCGCGCGACGAGGAGGGCGAGGGCGGCGGTGGCGAGGAGGACGAGCTGTCCGACGAGCTCTACGACCAGGCGCTCGCGGCGGTCAGCGAGATGCGCTCCGTCTCCATCTCCATGCTCCAGCGCAAGATG
Source organism: Corallococcus sp. RDP092CA (assembly GCF_041903675.1). Taxonomy (NCBI): domain Bacteria; kingdom Pseudomonadati; phylum Myxococcota; class Myxococcia; order Myxococcales; family Myxococcaceae; genus Corallococcus; species Corallococcus sp. RDP092CA. The sequence goes on from NZ_JAYESI010000019.1 coordinate 39,661, forward strand.
CGCATCGGCTACAACCGGGCGGCGCGCATGATCGAGCGCATGGAGCGCGACGGCGTGGTGGGCCCCGCGGACGGCGCCAAGCCCCGCGAGGTGCTGCTGCGCGGCCTGGGCGAGATGCCCGGCGCCGGGGCGATGTAGCCCGCCGACACCGCTTCGAGGCCCCGGGAACGGCCCTTCCGCTCCCGGGCGCTTCTCCCCTCGGGGGCGCCACGGGAGCCGCTTCCGGGCGCCCCCGTTCTTCTTTTTTCCGGACGGCCGAATGATTGTCGCCATCTCCCGCTTCCGCGCGTCCCCCGAGGAGGCGGACGGCTGGGTCCACCGCCTCCAGGAGCGCTCGCGGCGCGTGGACGGGCACGCGGGCTTCCTGGGCCTGGAGGTGCTGCGCTCGTTCGAGCGCTCGCCTGAAATCCTGCTCGTCACCCGCTGGAAGGACCGGGACGCCATGCGGGCCTACTTCCAGTCGGAGGACTTCCAGCGGGCGAAGGCGGCCAGCGCATCCCAGGAGGACGCCACCTTCACGATGTATGAGGTCGTGGCCACCTGAGCAGTTCCCAATCGCCTCGGGGTCGTCTAAGGGCGGTGCACCATGGCCGAACGTCTTGCCCTATTCGCCACCGCCGCGCGCGGCACCGAGGACCTGCTCGCCGAGGAGCTGAAGGAGCTCGGCGCGAAGCGCATCCGCCAGGACCGGGGCGGCGTGCGCTTCATGGCCGCGCTCGACGAGGCGCTCAACGTCTGCCTCTGGTCCCGCATCGCCATGCGCGTCCTCTACCCGCTGGGCGAGTTCGACGCGCCCGGCGCGCAGGGGCTCTACGACGCGGTGGCCAGCGTGCCGTGGGAGGAGCACCTCACGACGAACGTGACGTTCGCGGTGGACGCGAACCTGAAGGACACCCAACACGCGCACTCCGGCTTCGTGGCGCTGAAGGTGAAGGACGCCATCGTGGACCGGCTGCGCGACAAGCTGGGCGCGCGGCCGGACGTGGACACGCGCAACCCGGACGTGTCCGTGGTGGCGCACCTGGTGAAGGACAAGCTGTCCCTCTCCCTGGACCTGTGCGGAGAGCCGCTGCACCGGCGCGGCTACCGCGTGCGCCCCACGCCCGCGCCCCTGAAGGAGAACCTGGCCGCGGCCCTGCTGCGCGCGGCGGGCTACACCGGCACGGAGGCGCTGGTGGACCCCATGTGCGGCTCGGGCACCCTCGTCATCGAGGGCGGCCTCATCGCGCGCAGGCGGGCCCCCGGCATCGGCCGCGGCTTCGCGGTGGAGCGCTGGCCGCACCTGGGACCGCGCGCCAAGGAGCTGCTCGCGGACCTGCGCGCGGACGCGCGGCGCAACGAGCGCAAGGTGGAGGTCCCCATCCTCGGCTTCGACAAGAGCGACGAGGCCCTGGAGGCCGCCGACCGCAACGTGAAGGCGGCGCGGCTGGGCGAGGAGATCAAGCTCGCGGAAGGCGACGCGACGAAGCTCCCTCCCCTGCCGGAAGGCGGCGGGCTCGTCCTCACCAACCCGCCCTACGGAGACCGGCTCGGCTCCGGCGGGCAGAAGGGCATGAAGACCTTCTACTTCAAGCTGGGGGACTCCCTGCGCGCGCTGCCGGGCTGGCGCGTCTGGGTGCTGTCCGGCAACCCCGCCTTCGAGAGCGCCTTCCACGCGCGCCCCATGGCCCGGCGCGACGTGTGGAACGGCCCCATCCCCTGCACGCTGCTGGGCTACCGCGCCCCGCCGCTGCCGCCCGGCTCAAAGCCGGTGCTCGGTGCGCCGGGCGAGCCGCTGGAGGTTGCTCCGGTGCGTCCAGAGCATCAGGACGAATAGCCCCGCGGTGAGCAGCACGTACTCGCGCGCGGGCGCGGTGAGGAACGCGGTGGCGATGGCGACCACCGCCGCGGACAGCGAGCCCACGGAGCTCACGCGCCACCGGGCCACCACCAGCCCGTAGATGATGGCCCCGGCGAGCGCCGCCTGGGGCACCAGCACCACCAGCACGCCCAGCGCGGTGGCCACGCCCTTGCCGCCCTTGAGCTTGAGCCACACCGGGTACACGTGCCCCAGCACCGCGGCCAGCCCCACCAGCGCGTGCGCGAGCGCGTCCCCGGGCAGGTAATGCACGGCCAGCCCCACGGGCAAGACGGCCTTGAGCGCGTCCAGCAGCAGCACCACCGCGCCCAGCTTCTTGCCGGCGACGCGCGTGACGTTGGTGGCGCCGATGTTGCCGCTGCCGCTGGCGCGCACGTCCACCCCGCGCAGCCACCGCGTCAGCAGCACGCCGAACGGGACGGAGCCGCAGAGGTAGCCCAGCAGGAGGAAGGCGGAGAGCACGGAAGAGGACAGGGCCCCGCCCTTCAGGACAGCAGGTGCGGGAAACGGGTGTGCACCACGACGTAGGCGTAATTGACCAGCAACACCAGCGGGAACGCGATGCGCACCCACCGCCACTCGCGCTCCTCCAGCTCCACCTCCGGGATGGGCAGCGCGAAGAGGAAGTGCAGCGCCGTCGCCACCGCGGCCAGCGCGAACAGCAGCGCGCACACGGTGCCCAGGGGGTTGGCCTCCCACGCCCCCGGGATGTTGAAGTGCGCGACGCGGTCCGCCACGCGGGTGAGCCCACAGCCCAGGCAGGGCCAGCCCGTGTGCTCGCGCAGCACACAGCCCCAGAACGGGATGATGCGGGCCACCGGCACATAGCGCCCGATGAGCAGCCCGACGAGCCCGACGAGCCCGAACCATTCGAATGTGCCCAACCGGCGGTTGGGAGCGGGGATGGTGACCTTCATGCGCACCTCGCGCCGAGTGTGCGGGACAAGTCGCGAGGATGGAAGGGGTGCCTTGCCGGGCCCGGGAAACCTGGGCTAAGCGAACGGGCATGCACATGCTCCGCACCGCCCTCGTGATGCTGGTCGCCGCGCCCCTCGTGGCCCTCGCGGCGGACAAGACGCCCAACAAGCCCGCCAAGGCCGCGGAAGCGTCGAGCGACTGCCACCACCCCGCCGACGCGAAGACGCCCGAGGCCGCCCAGGCCGCGAGCGCCGGCTGGACGCTCACCCGCGGCGAGCCCCTCAAGGGCGAGCCCACGGTGAAGCTCTCGGAGCTGCTCGCGAAGCCCCAGGCCCACGATGGCAAGGTCGTGCGCGTGGAGGGCCAGGTGCGCAAGGCGTGTGAGAAGAAGGGCTGCTGGCTGGAGCTGGCCCAGGACGCCAAGAGCCCTGGCGTGCGCGTGACGTTCAAGGACTACGGCTTCTTCGTCCCGCTGGACTCCGCGGGCTCGCAGGCGCGCGTGGAGGGCGTGGTGAAGGTCGCGGAGCTGAGCGACGCCCACGCGAAGCACTACGAGGCCGAGGGCGCCATCGTCCCGCGCGGCACCGACGGCAAGCCCCGCGAGGTGCAGCTCGTGGCCTCCGGCGTCGAGCTGCGCCGCTAGCCGCGATGGGAGGCCGCAGCTTCAGCATGCGGGGCGTGCAGGGCGCGGCCGACCGGGCCGTGCAGCACGCCCGCGCGTGGCTCCTGGAGACGGAGCCCGGCTCGCGCGTGCACGACGTGCAGTTGGATCCGCGCTTCCAGCACCGGGGCGTGGACCTGCTCTGGGAGCTGCCCTCCGGAGAGGTGCGCGGCATCGAGGTGAAGGGCGACCGCCAGGCCACCCGCCGCCGCTACTTCTTCGAGCTCATCTCCAACCTGGAGAAGGACACCCCCGGCTGCTTCCTCTACAGCGGCGCGGACCTGATGGTGTACGTGTTCCTCACGCAGGGCGAGCTGCACGCGCTGCCCCTGCCCCGGGTGCGCGAGTGGTTCCTCCCCCGCGCCCGCGAGTACGCCCTCAAGCACGCCTTCACCCAGACGGGCGCCATCCGCTACACCACCGTGGGCGCCGTGGTGCCCGTGCGGGACGTGGCGGAGGGCGTGCCCGGCGTCATCACCGTGAAGCTCAAGCGCCCGGCGCCAGAGAAGCTCGGTGAAAAGCCCGGCACGCCGGACGCCGCGGGCCCGGCGGCATCCATCCCCGGCGAGCCCGGCGTGTCCGGGGCCCCGGAAGATCGGGGCCCCCGACGCACGGGGACCTGAGGCCCCCGCTTGAGGCCTAACGACGGCGGCGCGGCTGGGGCTGCGCGTGCTGGTGCCGGTGCGCGCGGTGGCCCGGGTGCATCTTGTCGTGCAAGGCCTCCAGCCGCTCCTGCGTGCCCATCAGCTCCAGGAGCGCCGCGCGGTCGTTCTGCTGCTTGAAGACGTGCTCCAGGCGGGGCACCAGGTCCAGCGCCAGGTGGATGTCGTTGGCCTTCTCCGCCTCCGCCAGCAGGCCGCGGCCCTCGATGTTCGCGTCAATCCAGGCCTGCAGGTGGATGAGGCCGTCCACCGCCAGCAGGCGCGAGATGGGCGCGCGCGCCGTATCGTGGATGAGGTTCTTGAGGTCCTGGATGGCGGGCTCGCGCTCGCCCTTCGCGGCGCGCACCACCGCCTGGGAGATGCCGCGCCGGTCGGGCAGCAGGAACTCCTCCACCTCGGCAAACGCCATGGCGTCCTCCAGGTGCCCCTGCGCCGCCAGCGACTCCGCCAGGCTGTCGAACAGCTCCGCGTCCTTCTCCGAGAAGGGCGCCAGCGCCTCCTGGAGGAACGGCGCGGGCAGCGCGCCCTTGTCATCCACCGTCAGCTTCGAGCGCAGCGCCTTGAGGTGCTCGAAGGAGGAGGCCACCGGGGCCTCCTTCGCGCCGTTGAGCTTGTGCACGAGCACCTGCATCAGCGTCGCCAGGGACGTGGTGAACTCCTGCGGGGACACGCGGTCCGGCATCCACCGGCGCCACAGCTCCACGGCCGCGGCCACGACGTAGTCCTTGAAGGGGCCCGTGCCCTTCCACTTCGCCGCCCACTGCTGGGCGATGCCGAGCGGATAGGCGGACTCCGCCAGCTTACGATAGTCCTCTTCGCCCACGGGAACGCCGTAGTGCCCCAGCGTGCCCAGCAGGGCCTCCGTCGAGTAGTCCTTGAGGCCCGTCTTCTGCCACGACTTTTCCACGCGCTGCGTGCTCACCAGATGCTCTCCGAGGCCATGCGAGTGCCGGCCATCGGCCCCGCTGGCCGCCTTCTAGCGAAAGCGGAGCCCGGCGAATACGGCCTTTGCGGGCCCCGTCAGGCGGCGGACGGCTGGGACGGCGGCCGACCCGGCACGACGGGCCACACCGTGGGCTGGCGCCGCCCGTCCTCCACCCGCCGGGCCATGTACGGCTCACACCCGCGCTCCTGGAAGGCCCGCTTCCACGCGGCGAAGCTGCCCCCCGCGCGCCACGCATCCATGGCCGCGAGCCCCGCCTCCGGACCGCACTGGGCCAGCATGTACTCCACCCAGGCCCAGCGCGCGGAGGTGGGCCGCACCTCCGCCCTCCCGCGCAGCCCCTTGCGCAGCCGCTCCAGCTTGTTCTCCACCTCGCGCAGCCCCGCGAAGGGGGCACCGTCCAGCGGCGTGTTGCGCTTGGCCACGAAGGGCGCGACCCCCAGCGCCACCGGCAGGATGCGCGACAGCTCCGTGGTGAAGCGGATCAGCTCGTCGATGTCCGCGTCCTCTTCATGCGGCAGGCCCACCACGTTGTAGACCTTGAGCTGCTTCATGCCCGCGGTGCGGGCGAACCGCGCGGCGCGGACAATCTGTTCCTCGGAGTGCTTGCGGTCCACCAGGTCCCGCATCTTCTGGGACGCCCCGTCCGCGGCCACCGTGAGGTTCGTCGCCCCACCCCGCCGGAGCTGATCCACCAGCTCCTGCGTGAGCCGGTCCGCGCGCAGCGAGGACACCCCCACCTCGCGTCCGGAGTCCACGATGGTCCGCAGCAGCTCCACGATGCGCGGGTGGTCCGTCACCGCCGCGCCCACCAGCCCCACGCGCTTCGCATGCTCCGGGATGAGGGACAGGACCCGCTCCGGAGGCACCGTCCGCATGCCCCCGTTCGTGGTCCGGCGCATGACGCAGTAGTGGCAGCCCCGGGAACAGCCCCGCTCCGGCTCGATGAGGAACATCGAGCGCAGCTCCGTGTGCGGCGTGATGATCTGCGTGCGCGCCGGCAGCCGGGCGTCCGTCGCCTTCGCCACGTGGTAGCGCATGCCCCCCCGTCCGGGGACCCGGAAGCCGGGGATCTTCGCCAGGTGCTCCAGCAGCGCCTCACGCTCCAGGGAGGCGGCGGCGTCCAGCAGCACGTGGATCAAATCCTCCGCCTCCCCCTGGACGAGCACGTCCACGAAGGGCTCCAGCGGATCCGGGTTGGAGAACGTCAGCGGCCCGCCAGCCACCACCAGCGGATGCCTCGCATCCCTTTCAGCGGAAAGAACTGGCAACCCAGACAAATCCAACATCGTGAACAAGCCTGAAAGCTCCAATTCATAGGCAACTGAAAAGGCAAGCATTTCAAAGCCAGACACGGATGACTGCGATTCCCATGTAAACAGTGGAGTCCGTGTTCTCTTGTATGTCTCGACATCATCGGGAAGGAAGACACGCTCCGCGGTCGCGCCCGCGTGCGCATGCACCTCCCGGTAGATGGCCTGGTAGCCCAGCGAGCTCATGCCCACGTGGTAGGGGCTCGGGTAGCAGAGCGCGACCCGGTAGGGTGCCTCCTTGCGGAGCGTCCCCGCTTCGTCCGCCAGCAGTGAGCAGACGTGCTCGATGAGTTCGTAACGGCCCTCCATGGTCCTCCCGACGTGGATTCCGGACACCTAACAACAGCGCGGCCCCGGACCGCCACTCCCGCGTGGGGGAGGGGCTGCCGGGGCCGCGTTGGCCTTCAAGGTCGGGCAGTGCCGACTACTTGAACGACGGGATCTTGTTCGACGGGACGCACCAACCCACCTCGGGGTCGCACGTCACGGCGAAGTCCGGGTTGAGGCCGGAGCCCTCGCCGCACGTCGAGGGGAAGTTCTCCTCGACGTTCGGATCCAGCGAGGGGTCGCACCACGTCGCCGGCCAGATCGCACGCATCACGTAGTGCGCGGTGCATCCGTTGACCGAGTAGGTCAGCTCGCCAGTCATCTGTGTGCCAGGAGCGCTCGGGCTCGAGTACACCCGCACCTTGCCGAACTGATACGAGATGGACTGGGGCTCCGCCGCGAAGTCCCCCTCCGTCGCCTCAACCCCCGCCACCGAGAACCCATCCGCGGTGCAGAACTCCTCCGGGTCCTTATCGATGGTCAGGTTGCCGGTCGCCTGGAGCTTGTCGAACCCGGCAGGCGTGTTGTCCGTGTCGAACTTGCCCAGGGCGGCCAGGCTCAGCGGCCGGAGGACCAGGATGGATGTGTTCGCCACCGGGTCCGCGAACTTCCAGACACCGAACTGATCACCCACCAGCGGCTCGAAGCCCTCACAGGTGCCCTGCGGCTCATCCACTGGGTCGAACTTCGCCCACCAGTTCGCGAACGAAGCGTCCTGGACGATGCACCCGGGATCCGGCTGTTCGGAGTCGCAGGCGGACAGAACACCCGCGAGCCCCAGCACCGCCACCGTTGAAAGAATGCTCTTGCGCATGTTGCTGATCTTCCTCACGTGGTCAGGTGATTAGAACGTGTACCGGACACCGAAGCGGATCTGCCGCGGGGCCTGGTAACGATCCGGGTTCTTGAAGTTCTTGTTCACGTCGTCCTGGGACAGAACCTCCCCCGGCTCTCCCCCGGCGACCGGGATGCTGCCGAGATCCGCCGGGGTGCCGGCAGTCTTGGTCGCAGGATCGTAGAGCGGGAGGACCTCGGCGAACGTGTAGGACTCGTCGACGCTGTCCACGCCCTGGAAGTTGAAGAGGTTGAACACGTCCAGGGTGAAGGACACCACGCTGTCCTTGCTCACGCGGTAGTTCACGCCCACGTTGGAGTCAACGCTGTTGATCCACGGGGTGCGACCGCCGGTGCCGCGCGGCAGGATGAACGTCTCATCCTGGCCGTAACCCGGGTACGCGCCGAGGTAGCTGATGGGCGTACCAGAGTTGCCGCGGTAGGACAGACCGATGCTCGCCGACAACGCGTTGGAGATGTTGAACTCCTTGGCGCCGAAGACCTTGATGGCGTGCGTGCGGTCAAAGGGCAGCAGACCCGTGCGGTTGTTCAGGAGGGCCACCAAGTCGAAGTCCGCGAGGATGTTCGGGTCGAGCTGGTTGTTCTCCGGGCGGAACAGACCGGGGTAGTTGCCGTACAGGCGGGACCACGTGTAGCTCGCCTGCGCCAGCCAGCCATCCGAGAACGTGCGGTTCAGGTAGACGGTGACCGCGTCGTAGTCACGCACCGGGGTCGGGAACTCCTTGGCGAAGCCGCTGCCGGGGTTACCGAGGAAGTACGTGTTACCGTCATCGCGGCTCATGTCCTCGATGACCTTGTTCATGTCCCGGTGCGTGTACGTCGCGCCCAAGCGCGTGTTCGCCAAGAGCTCGTACTCACCACCGACCACGAACTCGTCGGAGGACTGAGGCTCGATGTCCGGATCGACCGGCTCATTCTGCACCAGACCGCCGCTGTAGAGCTGGTTCGCGTTGGGGGTGTTCTCCGCGCGCGGGACGATGAACTGGTCCGACGCGCAGTTGCCGCGCTGACCCTCGAGAGTGGACGGATCGCAACCGGCCGAGCCAGCGCCCGGCTCCGAGAAGAAGCGACGCGCGCTGAAGCGGCGCTCACCAGGGAAGGCGCGGTCCATCATGTTGAGGGGAACCTGCTCGTAGTACCGGGCGAAGTTCACGAACAGCTTCGCGCGGCCGTTGGCGAACGGATCCACCACGGCGCCGATGCGGGGCGACCACTGGTTGCCGAGCTTCAGGGCCAGGTTGCCATCGCCGCCGTACATGGACTGCACGTCGTACCGGACGCCCAGGTTGAGGGTGACGCGGTTGGCGATGGACCAGCTGTCCTGGAGGAAGCCTCCGATGGTGGTGCCGCTCGTGGAAGACTGCTGCAGGGTCTCAAACACCGGGGTGTCCGGAGCCGTCTGGTAGCCGTAGCGGCGGCTGTCCGACCAGATCGGGATGGTCGCGCCGTTGTACGAAGCGCGGGCCTCCTGCAGGAAGACGCTACCGGAGTAGGCCTTCTTCTGGTCGTAGGACAGGAACTCCGTGTCCACGCCCGCCTTGAAGACGTGCGTCCCCAGGGCGTTCAGCAGGTAGGTGGCCTTCGCGTTGATCTGGTAGCGGTCCAGCGTGGCCTCGGACATGAAGCCAGGACCACCGACGAAGTAGTTGGTCACGGGGCAGCGAACGGCCCGCTCCGCGTCCGTCACGCCGCAGTACTCATCCGCGTTCGGCACGTTCTCGAACCGCGTCAGGGGGCGCGTGTACGAGTACCGGGCGAGCGCGTAGCCGGCCAAGCCGTCCGTCGAGCCGATGGCGCTGCCGTCCGCCGGAGGCGTGGAGGCCGTCTGGTGGAACCAGCCGAGGTTGGCGTCGACCAGGATCTTCTTGTCCATGAACGCGCCGGCGTACTTGAGGGCGAGCGCCGTGGTGTTCGCGCGGTTCTCGGTCTGGCCGATGTCCTCGGGACGCGTGTTCTGCGCGGCCGGCAGACCACCCGTCCTTGGGTTGATCTGCAGCTTGCCCAGACCACCCGAGACCGTGGGCGTGCCGTTCAGGGCAAACGACACGTTGTGGTCCTGGTTGATGAGGTAGGTCAGCTTGCCCATGAACTGGATCGTACGGGAGTCCGCGAAGTACTTCCGCTCGGAACCCGGGATCTGCTGGACGACGCTGAAGCCGTTCGCGTCCGTCGCCACATCGCCTTCCTCGTTCAGGACGAAGGCGTTGAGCGCGCGGGTGTGCTCGTAACGCTGGAACGACGGCGCGAAGCCAGCGAAGAACCAGAGCTTGTCCTTGAGGATGGGACCACCGAGGGTCGCGCCGAAGTCGCCCAGGTTGCTCAGGGCGTTCAGGCCGGTGATCGTGCTGCCGTCCTCGATGACCAGCTTGCGGTTGCCTTCCAGGGCGCCCGGGGTCCAGTTGGCGAACACGGAGCCGTGGAACTCGTTGGAGCCGGACCGGGTCACCGCGTTGATCACACCGCCCGTGGAGCGACCGAACTCCGGCATGTAGCCGCCGGTGATGATGTTCACGTCCTGCACGAACTCGATGCTCAGCGGGCTGGCGTTCACGCCGAAGGCCGGGTCGTTCGTGGACAGACCGTCCACCACGTAGCCGTTCTCAGGCGAGGTCGTGCCGTTGATGGACACGCCGTACGAATCGGACTGCGCGCCAGGGGCGAGCTCGGCCAGGGACTCGAAGGAGCGCGTCGCGCCACCCTTGCCCACGGGACGAGCCACCGCGATGCGCTTGATGAACTCCTGATCGACGTTGAGGCCCTGGTTCGTCGAACCGACGTCGATCGTCGGCGCCTGGCCGATGACGATTTCCGTCGACGAGAGGCCCTCAGGCAGCAGCTCCACGTTCACGCGGATGGTGCGGTTGAGGAGCAGCTGGATTTCGGAGCGGGCGAAAGGCTGGAACGACTCCTTCTCGAACCGCAGGGTATACGTGCCCGGTGGAAGCTGGGGAATACGGTAGTTACCCTGTGCGTCGGTAACCACGGTCTGCTCGCCCTGCAGGTTGGGCGAGGTGGCGGTCACAACGACATCCGCTGCCGGCTTCTTGTCCTCAGTATTGATGACAGTGCCGATGATGACGCTGGACTGCGCGAAAGCCGCGGATCCGTACAACAGACCCGCAGCAAGGACGACTCCGGTTTCCCGGAGTACTTGTTTCACTTGCATACCAAACCCCTCCAAGGTGGGCTGCAACCGAAAATGACTCGGGAAAATAGCCGAGGTCAAGCAGTTGTCAATAGACCGTTGCTTTTTAGTGACCAGTGGGGCATTGCGCGATCACGGCAGTGCCGCCAGACACGGTTGCTTGAACCCGGAGCCCTTTTCTGTATGGTGGCCGCCCTTCAATCCGGGCATGGCGGGGACGGGTAGTCCACTGGTGAAGAGGAGTTACGTGCATGTTCGATTCAGTCCTTGACCGCGGGCAAGGACCCAGGTCGCGCTTCGGCGTGGGTGCCGGTGTCTCCACGCTGCTCCACGTCGGCCTGCTGGGTCTTGTGGCCTATCTCTCCACGCGCCCGCCTCCCGTGGAGGAGAAGGAGGTCGAGGTCACGCTGAAGGCCACGATGGCGCCGCCGCCGCCCCCTCCTCCGCCTCCTCCGCCCGCGTCGAAGCCGAAGACGGAGAAGAAGGTCACGCCCAAGAAGCCCAAGGACGTGATCGTGCAGCCGAAGGAGATCCCGAAGGAGAAGCCGCAGGAGACGGAGTCCGCGCCCGAGCCCGAGCAGGAGGAGGCGAGCGAGGCCGAGGTCGAAGGCGGCGTGGAGGGTGGCGTCGCGGGCGGTGTGGTGGGTGGCGTGGTGGGCGGCGTGATCGGTGGCGTGGTGGGCGGCCAGCTGGGTGGAACGGGCACGGACGTGCTGGCGTTCGGCCAGGGCATGACGCGTCCTGAGAAGGTCGCGGGTCCCGACGTGACCTATACGCGCGAGGCCCTCGAGGCGCGCGTGCAGGGTCTGATGATCGTGAAGTGCGTGATAACGACCGAGGGAAAGGTCGAGCGCTGCCGGGTCATCAAGCCGCTCCCTCACATGGAGCAGGCCGTGATGGACGTGCTCACCGCCTCACGCTACAAGCCGGTCACGTTCCAGGGCAGGCCGGTCGAAGTGCAGTACACGTTCAACTTCAACCTGAAGCTGCCGCGCTGATCCAGAGCAGGCAGCCCCGCTTGAGCAGTCCGCCGAACATCACCTCGCGCTCGTGAGGAGGAGCGCTCCACAGCCATGCAATTTACCCTGATTGATATCTGGCACCACACGGGCCTCTTCGCCCGTATGATCATCTTCACCCTCGCCATCATGTCGGTGGCGTCGCTGGTCGTCATGGCGGAGCGGATCATCGTCTTCCGCAAGACCCGCTCGGACAGCCGCAACTTCGCCGCCAAGATGGGCGCCATCCTCGCGAAGGGCGACCTGACCACCGCCGCGAACACCAATCTGGGCAAGGACGTGGGCCACCTGGGCCGCGTCATCAACTCCGGCCTGACGGCGTACCGGATCAACCCCGGGAACAAGGACCTGGCGGTGGAGTCCGTGGCCCGCGCGCTGGAGCGCCAGGCGCAGCGCGAGGTGCAGAGCCTGAAGCGCGGCCTGGGCCTGCTGGCCACGGTCGGTTCGACGGCGCCGTTCGTCGGTCTGCTCGGCACCACGATGGGTATCGTGAACGCCTTCCAGCTCATGGCGGCGGCGGGCTCCGGCGGTCTGGCGACCATCTCCGCTGGTATCTCCGAGGCGCTCATCACCACGGCGTTCGGCCTCCTGGTGGCCATCCCCGCCGTGATGGCCTACAACTTCCTGCAGGGCTGGGTGGATGCCCGTTCCGTGGACATCTCCGAGTCCTCCAACGAGTTCCTGGACGTGGTGGCGCGGCACGTGGGCGGCGGCTCGTCGCACGCGGCCTAGTTCGAAGCCCCACCCCTGAGACATCCCACCCATGCGGGCGGCCCGGCTGAGAAGCCGCGCTGCCCCGGGGTGGGCGTCCCTTCCCGGAAACAGGTGCACGCATGGGAATGTCAGCAGGCCCCAAAGGGGGCATCAAGAGCGAGATCAACGTCACGCCCCTGGTGGACGTGGTGTTGGTGCTCCTCATCATCTTCATGGTCGTGACGCCCATGCTCCAGCGCGGCAAGTCCGTGGAGCTGCCCAAGGCCACGGAGATCGAAAAGGAAGGCAAGGAAGCCGACCCGCTGATCCTCTCCATCACCCCGGACAAGAAGATGTTCGTGGAGAACGATGAGGTCGACGAGAAGGGGCTCCAGGAGAAGATCGCCGCGGAGCTGGTGAAGGATCCCGGCAAGAAGATCCTCCTGAAGGGCGACAACGCCCTGAACGTGGGCGACGTGCGCAAGGTGCTGGACACGGCCCGCAAGGCGAAGGCGAAGCAGATCGCCCTGGGCGTGGAGGAGAAGAAGTAATGTCCCGAGGACACAAGCAGCGTCAGTGGGTCAAGCCCGCGTCCGCGCCGAACTCGGAGATCAACGTCACGCCCCTGGTGGACGTGGTGCTGGTGCTCCTCATCATCTTCATGGTGGTGACCCCCCTCCTGGAGAAGGACATCCTCGTCCGCGTCCCGGAGACGGAGGTGGAGGAGAACCAGCCGCCGCCGGAGCCGGATGATCAGCAGATCGTCGTGCAGGTGGACAAGGCCGGCGCCTACTCCATCAACACGGAGCAGATCCCCTCGTCCGAGTACGTCGCCCGCCTCAAGCGCATGCTGAACGCCAAGAAGCCGGACGAGAAGATCGTCTTCTTCATGGCGGATGACGCGGCGAACTACGGCAAGCTCGTGGTGGCGCTCGACGGCGCGCGTGCCGCGGGAGCGAAGATCCTGGGCATGGCCACCGAGCTTCCCCAGAACGCGGTCATCCAGGGCACGCAGGCCACGCCGGACGGCGCGCCCGCCCCTGCCCCGACGCCCTGATCCACGGCTGACGCGCGGACACGCCGTCACCGACTCCATCCGAAGCCCGCTGGCGTTCCGACGCCGGCGGGCTTCTCCTTTTCAGGCCCCATGTCCCCGCCCGGGACGTGGCGTCTGCGCTGTGGGATGGACATGAGGGGCCCGCTCCGAGGGCAGGATGCCGGTATGGGCATTGCTCTCCCCTCCTCCGTACGGGTTTGGAAGGGGGAGATGATGCTGGCGAGGGTGCGGTCGGGGGCATTGATGGGCATCGACGCGGTGGTGGTGGAGTGCGAGGTCGACATGGCCCTCGGACTGCCCTACTTCAACGTCGTGGGGCTGCCGGAGGGAGCAGCCCGGGAGTCGAAGGTCCGGGTGGTCTCCGCGCTGAAGAACGCGGGCTTCGACCTTCCGCAGAAGCGGATCACCGTCAACCTCGCGCCCGCAGACATCCGCAAGGAAGGGGCGGCATTCGAGCTGCCCATCGCGCTGGGGGTCCTGGCGGCGGCCCGGTTGATGGAGGAGGAACCGCTGGAGCGCTACCTCTTTGGCGGTGAGCTGTCGCTAGACGGCTCCATCAAGCCCATCAGAGGGGTGCTCCCGCTGGCCGTGGCGGCCCGGAATGGCGGCTTCCAGGGGGTCATGGTGCCCGCCGCCAATGCAGCCGAGGCCGCGCTGGTGGAAGGGCTCGAGGTGCTGCCCGTAGCCCATCTGAAAGAGGCCGTGGGGCACCTCACCGGCAAGACGCCGCTGACACCACTGACGCGCATGGGAACCTCCGTGGGAGAGGCTCGCGAGGTGTCCGCGGACATGGCCGACGTGCGAGGGCAGCCAGAGCTGAAGCTTGCGCTGGAGCTCGCGGCGGCTGGCGGTCACAACATCCTCATGGCCGGCCCTCCAGGGTCGGGCAAGACGATGCTGGCGCGGCGGCTGCCAGGCATCCTGCCCGAGATGAGCTTCGACGAGGCGCTGGAGGTCACGAAGGTCTACTCCATCCTGGGGCTGCTGGGGGACGAGCAGGCGCTGATGCGTGAGCGTCCGTTCCGTGCGCCCCACCACACGCTGTCCGATGCAGGGCTCGTAGGAGGTGGCCCCGCCGCTCGTCCAGGCGAGCTGTCCCTCGCGCACCACGGCGTGCTGTTCCTCGACGAGCTGCCCGAGTTCCGCAAGAACGTGCTGGAGGTGCTGCGCCAGCCCCTGGAGGAAGGCGCCATCCACCTCGCACGAGCCACCCAGCACATCACCTACCCCTGCCGGGTCATGCTGGTGGCGGCGATGAACCCCTGCCCTTGCGGCTACTTCAATGTCCCCGGGCACGAGTGCAGATGCCTTGAGCACCGCATCTTCGCCTACCACGAGCGCATCAGCGGGCCCCTGCTGGACCGCATCGACATCACCGTGCAGACACGGCCGGTGGAGTACCACGACCTCGCCTCGAAGCCCCAGGAGCTGCCCAGCCATTACTACCGGCAGCGAGTGGAGGCCGCGAGAGAGAGGCAGCGCGCTCGCTTCCACGACCTGCCAGGGGTGCACTGCAATGCCCAGATGCCCTCGCACCTGCTGCGCCGCTACTGCGTATTGTCACCGCTCGCGGAAAAGGCGCTGAAGAACGCCGTCACGCATTTTGGTCTTTCCGCGCGGGCGCATGACCGCATCCTCAAGCTCGCGCTGACGCGCGCGGACCTGGAGGGGCATGGACGTATCGAGGCAACGGACATGCGGCTCGCGGTCGATTGCCGGATGCTGGACCGCCGGGGCTGGCTCTACTTCAACACCCGGGGAACGGCGAGTGCCTCACCCCGGCCCGCTCCTCTCAGGAACCAGGCTCCCGAGCACGGCGGGAGTCCCAGGCTCCCGCCCGTCGGCATGGGCTGACATTCCACTCGCGAGCAGCGGCTGCACACCCCGCTCCTCCAGTTGGGGGGCGGGGCCGGTGATGATGCGCGCGGACCTGCCAAACGTCAGGTACGCGTATGCCCAGTTGAGCAGCACGGCCAGCTTGCTTCGGAATCCAATGAGGAACGTGATGTGGATGAAGAGCCAGGCCAGCCACGCCATGAAGCCGGACTGCTTCACGCGGCGGAAGGCCACGCCCACGGCATGGCCTCTGCCAATGACCGCGTAGGTGCCTCGGTCCCAATACCGGAAGGGCTGCATGGGCTGGCCCGCGAGCTGACGGCGGAGGTTGAGCACCGCGTGCTTGCCCTCCTGCATCGCCGCGGGCGCGACGCCTGGCACCGCGCTCCCGTCCTCCTGTTTCACGAGCGCCAGGTCGCCCACGACGAAGATGTCGGGATGTCCGGGCACGGTGAGCTCGGGCGTCACCGGGACACGGCCTGCCCTGTCCAGCGTCACGCCGAGCGAGCGGGCCACGGGCGAGGCCTCCACTCCCGCGGCCCAGAGCACCGTGCGGGCCGACAGGTGTTCCGGCCCCATGTCCACGCCCTCGTCGTCGATGTTCGTGACGCGGGTGCCCGTGCGCACCTCGACGCCGAGCCGCTCCAGCACCCGGCGGGCCTCGCCCGAGAGGTTCTCGGGGTAGGTGGGAAGCACGCGGTCCATTCCCTCGATGAGGATGACGCGCGCGTCCCGGGGGTCGATGTTCTGGAAGTCACCCGACAATGAGTTGCGGCTGATCTCCGCCAGGGCGCCCGCCAGCTCCACGCCCGTGGGGCCCGCGCCGATGATGGCGAAGGTGAGCAGCGCGCGGCGACGCTCGGGGTCCGGTTCGCGCTCGGCCTGCTCGAAGGCGAGCAACACGCGACGGCGGATCTCCAGGGCGTCCTCGACGGTCTTCAAGCCCATCGAGTGTCGCGACCAGGCGTCATTGCCGAAGTACGAGTGCGTTGCTCCGGTGGCGACGATGAGGAAGTCGTACGCCAGCTCGCTGTCCGCCAGGAGGACTCGCTTGCGCGCGGTGTCCACGCCAGTCACCTCCGCGAGCAGCACCTGGACGTGGTCGCGCCCGAGCATCGCCCGCAGCGGCGCGGCGATGTCGCTGGGGCTGAGCGTCGCCGTGGCCACCTGGTACAGCAGGGGCTGGAAGAGGTGGTGGTTGTGACGGTCCACCATCGTGACGCGGACCCCTGCCTTTCGCAGGTGACGGGCCGCGTAGAGGCCGCCGAAGCCGCCTCCCAGGATGACCACATGGGGAAGGTTCTCACGGGTCTTGTTCACGAGAGGAGAGGTCACGCCGACGCGTCCGGGATTCAACGCAAAGTCCTCCACCCCCTCAAGCCAACCTGTCGCGCTCGCTCGCGGCTGCTTATGCGGAGGTCCTCTCACATTGTGTCTTCTCATCCCCCAGGAGACAGCCATGCCGCTCCGCCAGTTCGGACGGAGCGGACCAACCTGGACGCCCTTGCAGCCCCACCTCCTCCGGAACCTGCACGGCACGAGCGTTGCTCTGCCCACCGTCGAGGCATCCAGCCCGCAGGGCGGCGAGGGAGGCAGACGAGATGAGCAGGCTGACGGAGAAGTTGAAGGCAGTGGCGGCGGCGGTGGCGTCCATCGAGAAGCAGTTCGGCCGGGGCGCGGTGATGACGCTCGGCGCGGATGCACCGGAGCAAAAGGTGGCGGTCATCCCTTCGGGCTCGGTGGGGCTGGACCGGGCCCTGGGGGTGGGGGGCTATCCGCGCGGACGCGTGGTGGAGCTGTTCGGCAATGAGTCCTCTGGAAAGACGACGCTCACCCTGCATGCGATTGCGCAGGTGCAGGCCGTGGGAGGCGTCGCGGCCTTCATCGACGCGGAACACGCGCTGGACCTGTCCTACGCGCGCAAGCTGGGGGTGCGGACGGAGGAACTGCTCGTGGCGCAGCCGGACACCGGGGAGCAGGCGCTCGAAATCACCGAGCAGCTCGTGCGCTCGGGCGCCGTGGACCTCATCGTGGTGGACTCGGTGGCGGCGCTGGTCCCTCGCGCGGAGATCGAAGGGGAGATGGGAGACGCGCACATGGGCGTCCAGGCCCGGCTGATGAGTCAAGCGCTGCGGAAGCTCACGGGCGCCGTGAGCCGCTCCGGCACCTGCATCATCTTCATCAACCAGGTCCGCATGAAGATTGGCGTGATGTTCGGCAACCCGGAGACGACGACGGGGGGCAATGCGCTGAAGTTCTACGCCTCGGTGCGGATGGAGATCCGCCGCACGGGCAACCTCAAGGAAGGCGACGCGGTGGTGGGCTCACGGGCCCGCGTGAAGGTGGTGAAGAACAAGCTGGCGCCCCCGTTCCAGGAGGCGGAGTTCGACGTGCTCTATGGCACGGGCATCCACCGCGCCGCCGAGGTGCTGGACCTGGCCGTGAGCGCGGGCGTGGTGGAGAAGTCGGGCAGCCACTTCAGCCTGCGGGGTGAGCGCATCGGCCAGGGCCGCGAGCGGGCGTGCGAATGGCTGCGAGAGCACCCGGACGTCCTGGAGGCCCTCGCCCGCGACCTGGTGGGAGCGGCGGCGGCTTCCACGTCGCCATCAACCGCCGAGGCCGCCTAGGTCGCGGCCTGGAGCGCATCCATCGAGAGGGGGACCTCCCATTGGCGTTGGCCCGCGCGCAGCACCAGGTGCCCTCCGGGCCCTTCTTCCAGCAGCTCACCGAACTGGTACTGCGCATCCCGGGAGAAGCGAGCCTTCGCCCTGCCCTGCTTCACGCGGCAGGTGAGGACTCCGTCCGGCGCGAGCTGGAGCGACCCCAGGTCCAGCGCCTCGGCTGTCCGGTCGCTCAGGCGCAGGGACACTCGCTCGTCCGGCGTGACGTCCACGGTGCGGACCTCATAGGCCGCGTCCTCCACCTGGACGTAGCACCAGTCCGGAGCGATGCGCAGCTGGTAGCGCCCGTCCTCGTCCAGGACGAGCGAGGCGTTGAAGAGCTCGATGATCTTCGGGTGCTCGATGGGCTCGTCATCGTGCCACCAGCGCAACGCCGCATCCAGACGGATGCCGCTGTCCTCACGGGTGTGCCAACGCTTGCCTGGGGGGGGCTGACCAGTGGGAGGTTGCATGTCGCCCTTCATGTGCGGTGGGGACCCGGCGGATTCAAGCCGCCGGGCACTGGAGGCCTACCAGTTCCGTACGAACTCCGTGTAGCCACGGAAGGCCACGGCGCCCCAGAAGTTCACCAGCACGCCAAGCGCCAGCACGGCCACCACCGCACGATTGCGCAGCGACCACCCGCCAATGGCGAAGAGCAGCAACAGGTAGGGCGTGTAGTCCAGGCTGAAGCGGAAGCCGAACTGCATGTAACCAGTGTTCTGGTAGAAGAGTCCCGGCAGCGCGCACACCGCCACGGTCAGCCACAGGGGCCAGTGCAGCCGGGGACGCGTGCGGGGCGCCACCAGGAACACCAGCAGGGGCAGCGTGAGCAGCAGGGTCAGCCCATGCGGGTCGTACGACAGCCGCAGTGGAGACAGCGACACCTGGGGCAGCTTGAGGAACGCGGCCTGGAGGTTGCGCGACAGGTACTCGATGTTGAAGAGCCCGAAGCGGTCGATGTCGACGTTCACCCGGTTGTTGTAGAGGAACGAGTGGCCGAACTCGCCTGGCTTGCCGAAGCGGTAGACGTTGTACGCGGCCGCGAGCGCCGCGAGGGGAGCGGCCCCCGCGCCGAAGAGGACGAGCTTGCGGAGGGCGGGCTTCCACGTGCTCGGAAGGGCTTTCAGCTGCGCCAGCCGCTCCGGACCGGGGCAGAGCTCCTCCAGGACGAAGAAGAGGCCCGCGAACACCAGCGGCGCACGGGTCAGCACGGCCATGGAGAAGAAGACCCCCGCGAGCACGGGGCGCCGGGCCTTGATGGCGTTGCGCACGTACAGACACGTGAGCGCCACGCCCATCACCTGCGCGCTGAACCAGACCTCACCCCGGATGGCGCAGTAGAAGAACAGCGTGCCGAAGGCGAGCACCAGCGACAGCACCACGTTGTCGTCGCGGTTGCGCGCTGTCTCCCCTTCCCGCGCGAGGAAGCGCAGCAGCGAATAGAACAGCGCCACCGCGAGCGCGCCCACGATGACGCCGAAGGAGGTGTCGTTGAACTGGTAGCCGTGCAGCGCGACGAAGGGGAGCATCGCGACCGCCGGGAAGGACGGGAAGCTGACGAACCAGCGGTCACTTGGGAGCGGACGCCCCTCGCAGCGCACCTTGTGCCCGTTCACCACCCGCACGCAGGCCCAGTCCTCCAGGTTGGGCAACACCTGCGGATCCACGTCGAGCCGCCCCTCCAGCCAGGACTGCGCCTGGTAGATGAAGTGCGGCGCGGCGCTCTGCCGGAGGAAGCGCTGCGAGCTGAAGCTGGACAGCACCGCGAACGCGATGAGGAACAGCGCCACCTCCACCCGGTGGGCCGACAGCCACTGGCTCACCGCTCGCCGCACCGGATGCATCTCCACTCCGGCCGGAGACGTGGAGGGGCTGGAAGGCCCCTCCGCCGCCGCGGTGCTGGCGAGCAGCGCGGAGGACTCGGGTGGGGCCGTGACGGGCTCGCCTGGCGATGCGGGAGACGGGGGCATCGTGGACGGCGCTTCCGGCGCGGAAGGACGGGGACGCTTTGATTTGGAGCGACTCATGGCGACACGGGGGCGGCGAGCAAATGCAACCTCAACATCTCCAGCACGTGGGACGCAGCGAACAGGCGGACCCGGTCCCGGTCACCCACGAGCGAAATCCGCTCGCAGCGGGGCGCCATGCCGGGACCGGCCAGCCCGCAGTACACGGTGCCCACCGGGTCCTCGGGCGTGCCTCCCGTGGGGCCGGCGTAGCCCGTGATGGACAGGCCGAACGTGGCGCCGCAGGCGGCGCGGACTCCCTCCGCCATGGCGAGCGCTGTCTGCGCGGATACGGCGCTGTGCTTCGCGAGGAGGTCCGGGGACACGCCCACCCAGGCGGACTTCATCTTCTCCGAGTAGACGACCGCGCCTCCGATGAAGACCTGGCTGGAGCCGGGGACGGCCGTGAGCTGCTGCGCGACGAGGCCCCCCGTGCAGCTCTCCGCCACGGCCAGCGTGTGGCCCGCGCGCGCCAGCAGGTCCAGGAGGACGGGAGCGTATTCGCTGTCATCCGCGCCATACACGTGCGTGCCCAGCACCTGCCGGCATGCGGCCTCCGCGGCGGCGAGCGCGGCGTTGGCCTCCGCCTGCGTGGGGGCCTCGGCCGTCAGCTTCAGGTGGTTCTCCGGGGCATGCGTCCGGAAGCCGAACACCACCCGGGGGTGGCTGGGCGCCAGGGGCATCACCGTCTCGTTCAACACGGACTCGGGCAGGCGCACCGTTCGCAGCAGGCGGAAGGCCCGGAACGTACGGTGGGGTTCGGCGGCGAGCCAGGTCCGCACGCGCGGCAGGACCTCTCCGTCCAACAAGGCCCTGTACTCGCGCGGGACGCCCGGCAGGAAGAACAGGTGGGCGCGGCCCAACCGCTGGATGACCAGCGGCGCAGAGCCCTGGGGATTGCGCACCGGCTCGGTGCCCGCGGGGATGCGCGCCATGCGCAGGGCGCCCGGATTCAGGGCCATGCCCCGCGCGGCATAGCGCTCCTTCAGCCAGCCGAGCACTCGCGCGTCCTCTTCCATGGACACGCCCGCGGCGGCGGCGGCGCACTCCAGCGTGAAGTCGTCCGCCGTGGGGCCCAGCCCCCCCGAGACGATGACCACGTCCGCGCGCGCCGAGGCCTCCAGCAGCGCGCCCGTGATGTCCGGACGCACGTCCCCCACCAGCGTCACCCGCTCGACCTTCACACCGAGGTCGAAGAGGTGGGCCTCCAGCCAGGTGCTGTTGGTGTCCGTGATGAGGCCGGTGACGAGCTCGTCACCGGTGCACAGCAGCTCGACGCGCATGGGCCGCGCATCCTAGCGGCCCCGGGTCGGGAGGGCACGGGCCGCGTCCCGGCTTCCGTGCCCGGCTGCTCAGAGGAACGCGGGGCCGTCGTCCGTGGCGTTGGGCTCGGAGTCCTCGTCTTCGTCCTCGTCGAGCCCGGCCGCCACCGCCACCGCGGCGACGGCGCCGACCTTGCGCGACGCCAGGCGGCTGCGCACCGAGACCGCGGACTCCACCAGCCCCATGAGCAGGTACGCGGCGAAGTACGTCACCAGCACCCAGGCCGGGTGGAACTGCCGGGCGATGAACGCCCCCGTGAGCGCCATGGCCATGAAGATGACCGCCGTCTTGCGGCTGGGGCGCGCGTCCTTGAAGGTGCGGTAGCGCACCGTGGACACCATCAGCAGCGACAGGGCCGCCACCGCCACGGCCACCGGCACGCGCGCGCCGTCACCGAGCGCCTCGCCCTGGGAGGCCACGTGGTGGGAGATGATGAGGGAGACGAGCACGCCGGCCGCCAGCGGGATGGGGAGCCCCACGAAGAAGCCGCCGCCACCGCCGTGCGGGTTGCGCATGGCGAGCACGTTGAAGCGCGCCAGCCGCATGGCGCCGCAGGCCATGAACGCGAAGGAGATGAACAGGCCCCAGAAGCCCATGGGGGCCAACGCCCACTTGTAGACGAGGAGCGCCGGCGCCGCGCCAAAGGACATGACGTCCGCGAGGCTGTCGAGTTGCATGCCGAAGTCGCTCTGCGTCTTCGTCAGGCGGGCCACCCGTCCGTCGAACCCGTCGAAGAACATGGCGAAGAGGATGGCCAGGGCCGCCTGGTACAGCTGCACGGGTTCCGCCTCACCCGAGCACAGGGTGATGGCGTAGAAGCCACAGAAGATGGAGGTGACGGTGAAGAGGTTCGGGAGCACGAACATCAGTTTCCGCAGCTTCATCGTTCCCTCGACTTCCCCAGGTGGTCGGCTGCCCATGTGGCAGAAACGGCGAGGGAACGGACCTTAGCAGGCTTTTATTCGCGCTGGAGTCGGTCCCGGGTCGCATGGGAGGAGAAATGCCGTACGGGCAGTGGGCCCTGTGGGGGTTGATGGCCGCGGGCGCCCTGGTGCTGGTGAACGTCGTGTGGGTCCTGCTGGTGCGGCGGTGGTACCGCCTCAAGGGCCCTCTTCCCGACATGTTGCGCGTGCGCTGCGCGGATGGGTGGGAACTGACCGTGCACGCGCGGCGGGCCCCGGTGCGCCGCTTCGCCGAGCCCGTCCTGCTGTGCCACGGGCTGGCGGCCAACCGCTTCACCTTCGACTTCGAGCCGCCCTACTCCGTGGCCCACTACCTCACCGAGGCCGGCTTCGACTGCTTCAGCGTGGAGTGGCGCGGCACGGGGCACTCGCAGCGTCCGCCCAAGGGCCGGCGGGCCACGGACTTCACCGTCGATGACCACATCCAGCACGACGGGCCGGCCCTGCTGGAGCTGGCGCTGAAGGAGACCGGCGCGAAGCAGGCGTTCTGGCTGGGCCACTCGCTGGGGGGACTGGTGGGCTACGGCGTGGCGCAGGGGCCCGAGGGGGAGAAGCTGGCGGGCCTGCTTGAGTTAGGAGCGCCGGTGTACCTCAAGTCAGAGCCGTTCCTGCGGACGCTCATCTCGTTGGGCGTGCGCGCGGCGTGGCCCGGGAGCATCCGACAGGCCTGGGTGAGCACCAGCCTGGCGCCCTTCCTGGGCTACCTGGCGCTGCCCCTGTCGGACATCGTCGTGAATCCCCGGCACATCCCGCCGCGCGTCCTGCGGCAGCTGTCCGCCAACATGATGGCGGCGATGAGCCGCAAGGTGCTGCTCCAGTTCCAGGATTGGATCTCCCACGACGCGTTCCGCTCCTACGACCGCAAGACGGACTGGCGCGCGGGCATCGCGAAGCTCCAGATGCCCGTGCTGGTGATGGGCGGCAGCGCGGACCGCCTGGCCACCGCGGCCAACGTGGAGGCACAGTACGCGCTGCTCACGTCCCCGGATCGCACGCTGCACGTCTTCGGACGGGACCGCGGGGACCAGATGGATTACGGCCATGGCGACCTCATCTTCGGCACCGGCGCGCCGATGGAGGTCTACCCCGTCATCCGTGAGTGGCTCGAAAAGCGCGCCACGCCCCTGTCTCTCACGGACGCTCCAGCTCAGGGCTGAGGGGTGCTGGCGTCGAGTTGGACGCAAGGGGAGCGCAGCCCCCGCGTGGTGCCCGCGTCGACGTGGCGCAGTTGGACGCGCGTCTGTCCCTGGCAGTCGGTGGAGACCAGCTCGCCTCGCGCGTCCTTCGCGGTGAGGTTCTCCGCCTTCAGCTGGCCCTCTTCGATGGCCAGCAACACGGCAGCGAGGGTCCCGCGCACTTCGACGTTCCGGGACTCCAGGGTGGCTCGCGTATCCACCGCCAACGCGGCGAGCCCGCAGCCCGCGAGCCGGGCCTTCCGGAGCGCCACCCGGGCGCGCTGTGACGCCAGCACGCACGAGCCCTTCGCGTCCTCGACGGTCACGGTGTCGACGTCCGCCTCCACCTGGCGCAGGTGGAGCCCGTCTCCCGCGATGCCATCCGCGGTGCTCACGCCCGTGATGACGCCGTCGCGCAAGCGCACGCGTCCCTGCAGCGCCACCACGCCGTACTCCCGCGAACCCTCCAGGCGGAAGCGCCGCACCTCCAGGTCCGAGGCGGTGAGTTGCAGCGCCCCGTAGTTGCCCGCGTCCTTCACGGCCACGTCCTCCAGCAGGCCGTTCACCGCCGTGAGCCCGAGGCCCGCGCGCGTGGCGTGCTCCGAGGTGAAGCCCCGCACCAACAACCGCGACCGGTTGGCCGTCATGCCGTACTCGTGGCCCTGGACCCGCACGTCCACCAGCGTCAGCGCGCCCTCCACGATGGAGAACGCCGTGCCCGCGCCTCCCGAGGCCCTCGCCTGCTTGACCTCCGCCACGCCGCCCTCCTGGCTCAGCGCCATGCGAGGCCCCTGGAAGCACACCCCTTCCAGACGGACCGTGGCTCCGCCCCGGGCCCGGATGGCGCGCTCATAGGGCCCCACGAACACACTGTCCCGGAGGATCAGCGAGGGCGCGGCGCCGCCCGTGGTTCCCGCCTCCACGAGCACGCCCATCCCAGCCCGTGCCTCGGTGGCGGGGTGAGCAGCCACCGGTGTGATGTCTGAAAGGGAACAGGTTCGTGCCTGGCTGCCCGCCCCCGCCTCGAAGCGCAGGCCGCTGCCTTCCAGTGGTCCTTCCGTCAGGCGGATGGCTCCCCGGGCCTGATTCCGGAAGGTCACGCCACGGACCACAAGGGGCCCTCGGGCGTCCAGGCCCCAGCCTCCTCCCTCCACCACCAGGGACTCCAGGGTGGTGCCCCTCGACGCGTCCACCACGGTCATGTCCGGGCCAGTCGCCGCCAGGACCGTGGAGGGCCCCTCCCCCACGAGCCTTGTCCCCTCCAGCAGGCGGATGGGGCCTCCGTAGCGGCCGGAGGCCAGGTGCACGCGCTTCGGGCCCGGACGGGCCAGGGCTTCCGTCAGCGTGCGCAGGGGGCGTTCCCGGGTGCCGTCACCGCCTGACGCCGCCCCGTCCACCCAGAGCTCGACCGCTGCCTGTGGCCGGGGCCGGGGCGTCGGCCGCGAACAGGCGCACAGCAGGATCAGGAGCCAGGGCAGCAGTCGGGTGGGCACGCGGGCAGGCACTCTAGCCCCCTGATGGCGCCTTGCTGGAGCTGGATCAGCCGCCGCTGCTAAGCGATCGATCTTCCAATGTCTTTCATGCGAATTCGATCACCAGGCGATCACTTCCCCTGATGGTGAAAACGAGAGTGTGAGGGTGTATCAAAAGATGCGATCCTCCCTCTCTCTACCGGGTGTATTTTCAGAGGCCAGTTTTCATCCAGAGGCCGATTTTCCGGCCTGGGAGCAGGTGGCGCATTGACAGTCGAAACCTCGATTTGTTACCTCCGCCATCCGCTCGTTCAACGCCAGACAACGCACAGAGGAGGGGTGTCATGACCAAGGCAGAGCTCGTGGAGGTGGTGGCTGCGCAGTCGAGGCTCACGAAGAAGCAGGCTGCCCAGATCCTCGACAGCGTGTTCACCAACATCGGCAAGGCGGTGAAGAAGGACTCGCGCTTCAGCTACCCCGGGTTCGGCACCTGGTCGCTGCGCTCGCGCAAGGCGCGGAAGATCCGCAACCCGCAGACCAACGAGATGATGAAGCTCAAGGCGTCGAAGACGGTCGGCTTCCGTCCCGCCAAGGAGCTGAAGAACTCGCTGTAGTCTCGAGGGCCCTTCAGGGCCCGTCCGTCCCCCTCAGGGGCGCGAACCCGCCGCCGGGTGCCGCCCCTGGGACGTGAGGACGGGGGGCTCCGTCGGCATGCGGGCCACGGGACGCTCCTCGCCGGAGGTGTCCGGGCCCGACTCGGGGGTGACGAGCGCCTCCAGCGGATCCATGGAAGCGCCTTCGTGCCAGAGCTCGAAGTGGACGTGGACGCCGGTCGCCAGGCCCGTGTCCCCCGCGAGCCCCACCACGTCGCCCTTCGCCAGCACCTCGCCGGTCGTCACCAGGACCTCGGACAGGTGGCTGTAGCGCGTCACCCACTGGCCGTCGTGCTGGACCTCCACCATCTTGCCGTGGTCGCCGTTCCAGCCGGCACGCAGGACGACGCCCTTCTCCGCGACGCCCACCGGCTGCCCCCGGAAGGCCGCCAGGTCCACGCCCGAGTGGCGGCGGAGCTGGCCGGTGATGGGGTGCCAGCGCTCGCCGTAGAGGCTGGTGATGGTGACGGGCGCCACGGGCCAGGCGAGGCGCGGCGGGCCGGCGGGCTCCGGCGGCAGCGCCCAGCGGCGCAGCGTGGACGCGCGCACGATGAGGCGGCCCACGCGCATCACCACCGCCTCCGCGAGCGAGCCCGGCATGTCGCCGTACAGGCGCGCGTCCTGCTCCAGCTCCGCCTCCATCACGCCCCGGGCGCGCGTCAGGTCACGGGGGTCGGTGTACTCGACCGGCCGGTCCAGGAAGGCGTCCAGGGCCGCGTTCACCGCCTCCCAGTTGCGCACCTGTTCCGCGGGCATGGCGCTGCCGCGCTGGGCCTTCGCGCGGTAGGCCTGGGCCTTCTCCGCGAACAAGGAGAGGCGCGCTTCGAGTTCGGGGGAGCGCTCGGGCGTCAGGGGGCCTCGGGCGCGCTCCGGTTCGTGGGGGAGGAAGGGGCTGCTGACGTTGACGAAGCCGTTGTCGCCCGAGGTCGCGTACAGCTCCTCGAAGCTCATCTTCTCCCGCTGCGGCGTCGCGCAGGCGGAGAGGGCCAGCAGGGCAAGGACGGCGGGTCGGCGCACGGCGGGACGAGCCTACCACGCCCCGGGCCGTCCACCTGTTCCCCGCCGTGGATCATTCGCCGCGCCCGGCGCGCAGGTGCGTGCGGTCCGCACCTGGCGTGGCGGGAGCCTGTCCCCGGGTCCCGAGGGACCGTCCGCTAGCTGGCGAAGGCCCGGCGGACGCGCGCCAGGGCGTCGTCGATGTCCGCGGCGGACACGTCCAGGTGGCACACGAGGCGGAGGGAGTGCGGGCCGGTGGGGTTGGCGAGCACGCCCTGCTTCCGGAGCAGCGCGGAGGCCTCCGCCGCCGGACGCACGAGGTCCGCGAACACCATGTTCGTCTCCACCCGCGACAGGTCCACCTTCACGCCCGGCACCTGGGCCAGGCCCTCCGCGAGCCGGCGCGCGTTGGCGTGGTCCTCGGCCAGGCGCTCCACGTGGTGCTCCAGCGCGTACAGCGCCGCCGCCGCGAGGAGGCCTGCCTGCCGCATGCCGCCGCCCAGCCGCTTGCGCAGCCGCCGCGCCTCGCGGATGACGTCCGCCCGGCCCGCGAGGGCCGAGCCCACCGGCGCGCCCAGGCCCTTGGAGAAGCAGACCGACGTCGTGTCCGTCAGCGAGGCCCACGCGGAGGCGGGCTTCCCGGCCGCCACCTCCGCGTTGAACAGCCGCGCGCCGTCCAGGTGCACCGCGAGCCCGGCCTTGCGCCCCTCCTCCACCACCGCGCGGAAGCGCTCCACCGGCCACACCGTGCCGCCGCCGCGGTTGTGCGTGTTCTCCAGCGACAGCAGGCGCGTGCGCGGGTTGTGGACGTTGTCCTCGCGCACCGCCGCGGTGACGGTCTCCGGCTTCAGCAGGCCGCGCTCGCCCGGCAGGGGGCCCGGCTGCACGCCCCACAGCGCCGGCACCGCGCCGCCCTCGTACTGGAGGATGTGGCTGCCCTCCTCCGTGAGGACCTCATCGCCCGGGCGGCAGTGCGCGCCGATGGCGATTTGATTCGCCTGCGTGCCGGAGGGGACGAAGACGGCGGCCTCCAACCCGAGCCGCTCCGCCACGCGCTCCTCCAGCCGGCGCACCGTGGGGTCCTCGCCATAGACGTCGTCGCCCACCTCCGCGTCGGCGATGAGCCTGCGCATGGCGGGCGTGGGCTTCGTCACGGTGTCGGAGCGGAAGTCGATGGGCTTCATGGTTCTCCTCGCTGCGTGGAGGTGGGTGCCCCACCATGGCGCTTGGGCGGGGCCGCCCCGTGACATACAACGCCCGCGTGGCCCGGCGAGAGACAGTGGCGGAGAAGCGGCAGCGCGCGGTGGCGGTCCTGGACGGTCTGGAGGCAGCCATGCCGGACGCCCGCATCGAGCTGGACTACCGGACGCCGCTGGAGCTGCTGGTCGCCGTCATCCTGTCCGCGCAGTGCACCGACAAGCGCGTCAACCTGGTGACCCCGGCCCTGTTCGCCCGCTTCCCCGACGCGCAGGCCTACGCGCGCGTCGAGCCGGCGGACGTGGAGCCCTTCATCCGCACCTGCGGGCTGTACCGCGCGAAGGCGAAGAACATCGTCGCCACGGCGCGCGCGCTGGTGGCGGAGCATGGCGGGCAGGTGCCGCTGACGCGCGACACGCTGGCGCAGCTGCCGGGGGTGGGGCTGAAGACGGCGGGCGTGGTGTGCATCCACCTGGGCGGCGACGCGGCCTTCCCCGTGGATACGCACGTGAAGCGGCTGGCGTACCGGCTGGGCTTCACGACCCACGAGGACCCGGACAAGGTGGAGAAGGACCTGCAGGCGCTGCTGCCTCGCGAGCGGTGGACGCTGGGGCACCAGTTGCTGGTGTGGCACGGGCGGCGCACGTGCTTCGCGCGCTCGCCCGCTTGCGGCTCCTGCGTGGTGGCGGCGAGGTGCCCGAAGAAGGGCGTGCGCGCCACCGCGAAGGCCTAGGCCGACGCCGAGGAGCCCTGCTCGCGCGAGGCCTTGAGCTTCTTCATGCGCTTGCGGATGAACTCGCGCTTGAGCGTGGAGACGTGGTCCACGAAGACGGTGCCGTCCAGGTGGTCCGTCTCGTGCTGCACGGCGATGGCCAGCAGGCCGTCACAGCGCAGCGTCTGCTCCTGGCCGTCCTCGTCCAGGTAGCGCACGGTGGCGATGGCGGCGCGGTCCACGTCCTCCGCCTCGCCGGGGATGGAGAGGCAGCCCTCCGTGTAGGTCGTCTCCCCTTCGAGCGAGACGAGCTCCGGGTTGATCATCGCGAGGGGCTTGGACTCCGGCTGCTGCGGCCGGGTGTCCAGGACGATGATGCGCTGGAGGATGCCCACCTGCGGGGCGGCGAGACCGACGCCCTCGGCGGCGTACATCGTCTCGAACATGTCCTTGATGAGCGCGCGGACCTTGTCGTCCACCTTCGCCACCGGCTTGGCCTTCTGCTTCAGGATGGGGTCGGGCCAGATGAGAATCTCGCGAACCATGGAGGGGACTCTTAACCCCTCCGGACCGCGACGGGCAACCGTTCCACCGGGCATCAGTCGAGCAGATTACGGGCGTACTCGCCCCGCAGACGGTCGTCGCCCAGGGCCCGGGCGGCCTCGGTCAACACCGCGCGGATCTGCTGCGCGCGGTGCTGGAGCGCGGGGTCCGGATGGCCGGCGAAGCGCAGCGGGTGGAACTCCGCGGCGAGCAGCGCGTAGGCCCGCTTGACCTCCTCGCTGCCAGCCGAGCGTGCGAGCCCCAGCACGGTGAAGTAGTCCGCGTCCTGGATCTCCTCGAACTTGGCCTCCAGGCGGTGCACGTCCAGCTCCGGGGGCAGGTCGCCCCGGGCGTCCTCCGACGGCGGGTGCAGCGCGATGAGGCCCAGCGTCCGCGCCACCGCGAGCGCCTTGAGCGCGCTGTCCTGTGGCAGGCCCGAGCCCAGGAGCAGCGCCTCCAGCGTGCGCTCTCCGTCCACGGCCTGGAGGAGCTGGAGCTCGCGGGCGGAGAGGCCGAAGTCCTCGGGGGCCATGTGCGCGTCGCCGCGGGAGACCTGGGCGCGCAGGGAGCCCGCCGCGTCCAGGAGCGACTCGGCGGTGAGCGTGTTGCGGAGCCCTTCCGCGAGCAGGTGCAGCGGCGGGCGCGTGGCGGCGGCGAGCGCCACCTCGTGGGGCGCGGGCTCCGGCACCAGGCGGTAGAGCGTGGAGGGCTCGGCGAGCGCGTCCAGGAAGACCTGCTCGGTGTAGCGCTGGACCAGGGGGACGGACTCGGCTTCGCGCACGTAGCCGCGGCCGCGCAGCGCCTCCAGCAGCGTGCCGGTGGTGGCGCTGCGCACGAGCCGCAGCTCGGCCTCCTGTCGCGCGTCGATGAGGCCGTCCGCGCGGGCGCGGTCGATGAGGGACTCGCCCTGCGCGGAGGACGCGGCGCCGACGAGGGCTCCGTCGCGCAGCCAGAGGACGCGCAAGGCGTTCATCACCTTGAGCTCCAGGCGCACCTCCATGCGCGCGTCGCAGAGCCGCAGGATGAGGCGCGCGAGGCCCTCCTGCGTGAGGCTGCCGCTGCGGGCCACCGCCATCTCCGGACGACCGGGCGATTCGAGCGGGATGAGCGTGGCGCGGGCCTGGGCCGCGGCTTCCTCCGCGTCCCGTTGGGCGCGGGCTTCGAGCTCCTGGCGCTCCCGTTCCGCCTGGAGGCGCTGTTCGACGGCTTCGGCTTCGAGCCGGGTGCGTGTTTCGCGCTCGCGGGTGAGCTCTTCTTTGAGCTGGTCGAGTTGGGTTTGCAGCGCGGCCCGGGCCTGCGTGAGGTCCGTGGATTCGGAGCGGGCGCGGGCTTCGGCCTCGGCGAGCGCCTGGGTCTCGGCGGCGAGGCGGGCTTCCGCGGCGGTGCGGGCCTGGGATTCGGCTTCGAGGCGGGCTTCGAGGTCCTGGCGGGCGCGGGCCTCGGAGTCGAGGCGGACTTCCAGCACGGTGCGCAGCCGACCTTCGGATTTGGCCCTGGCGATGGCTTCGGCGGCCTTCTCCTCGGCCTGGAGGGCCCGGGCCTCCGCGGCGGTGCGGGCCTGGAGCTGCTGCTCGGCGCTGGCTTGTGCTTCGGCGCGGGCCTGTTCGGCCTCGGCCACGCGGGTCCGTGCCTGTTCGTCCGCGTCCGTGCGGTCGTGCGTGGACTGCTCCGCGCGAGACTCCGCCTGGGCGAGGGATTGGGTGAGCTGCTCCGCGCGGGCCTGGAGCTCGGACTGCGTCCTCGCGAGTTCTTCCTCACGGGCGCGGGCCTGCGTCAGGTCCTGCGTGAGTTGCTCGATGCGCGCCTCGGCCTGGGTGAGCTGTTCCGCGCGGGCCTCCGCTTCCGTGCGCGCCTGGGCGAGCTGCTCTGCTTGGGATTCCGCTTCCGTGCGTGCTTGGGCGAGCTGTTCTGCTCGGGCCTCCGCGTTGGCGAGCGCCTGAGCAAGCTGCTCCGCGCGGGCTTCCGCTTCGGCTCGCTCCTGGGTGAGCTGCTCCGCGCGGGCTTCTGCTTCGGCTCGCTCGCGGGCGAGTTGATCTGCGCGGGCTTCTGCTTCGGCTCGCTCGCGGGCGAGTTGATCTGCTCGGACCTCTGCCTCGGCTCGCTCACGGGCGAGTTGATCCGCTTGGGCCTCTGCTTCGGCTCGCTCATGGGCGAGCAGCTCCGCCCGGACCTCTGCTTCAGCTCGTTCCTGGGTGAGCTGCTCCGCCCGAGCCTCTGCTTCAGCTCGTTCCTGGGCGAGTTGATCCGCTCGCGCTTCTGCCTCGGCTCGCTCCTGGGCGAGTTGCTCCGCCCGAGCCTCCGCCTCGGCTCGTTCCTGGGCGAGTTGCTCCGCTCGAGCCTCTGCCTCGGCTCGTTCCTGGGCGAGTTGCTCCGCCCGAGCCTCTGCCTCGGCTCGCTCCTGGGCGAGTTGCTCCGCTCGGGCTTCCGCTTCCGTGCGGGCCTGGATGAGCTGCTCCAGGCGGGCCTGGGCTTCGGCCTGGGACTGGGTGAGCTGGTCCTCGCGGTTCCCCGATTCAGCCTGGAGCTGCTGGAGCTGCTCGGCGCGCGCTTCGGCTTCGGCCCGCGCCTGCTTCAGCTGTTCGGCGGTGTCGGCAAGGGCCTTCTCGGCCTCGGTGGCTCGCGCTTCGGCCTGCGTCAGGGCCTGCGTCAACTGCTCCACGCGGGCCTCCGACTGGAGCAGGGCTTCGGCGGGCTGCGCGGCCTTGGCTTCGGCTCGCTGGCGGGCCTGCTTGAGCTGCTCCATCCGGGCGTTGGCCTGGCTCAGGGTCTCCGCGAACCGCGCCTCGTTCTGTAGCTTCGCCGCCTCTGCCTCTTCCGCTCGGGCCTGGACTTCGAGCAGGGCCTCCTCGGCCTTCGTGGCCCGGGCTTCCGCCTCGGCCAGACGTTCGGCGGTGGCTTCCGCGGCGGCGAGGGCCTCCTCGGCTTCCGTAGCGCGGCTTTCCGCCTGGCTCACCGCCTGGGCGGCCTGCCTGGCCTTGGATTCGCCCTGGAGCAACACCTGCGCCAGCTGCTGCGCCCGTGCCTCCACCTGCGCCAGGGCCTGCGCGGACTGCATCGCCTTCGCCTCGGACTCGGCCAGCGCCTGCGTGGCCTGCTGCACCCGCGCCTCCGCCTGGGCCAGCGCCTGCGCGGACTGCTTCGCCTTCGCTTCGGACTCGGCCAGTGACTGGGCCAGCTGGTGGGCTCGCACCTCCACCAGCGACAGCGCCTGCGCGGAGTGCTTCACCTTCGCTTCGGCGGTGGTCCGGGCCTTCGCTTCCGCTTCGGCACGGGCCTCTGCTTCGGCACGCCGGGCCTCCAGGTCCGCACGGAGCGCGGCTTCCGAGGGGTCGTGGCCATGCGCCTGCTCGGCTTCGGCGCGCGCGGCCTCGCGGGCCTTGGCTTCGGCCTCCGCCCGGGCTTCGGCCGCGAGCCTCGCTTCCGTCTCCGCTTCGAGCCGCGCTTCCACGTCGGCGCGCGCGGCCTGCTCCAGCTCGGCGCGGGCCTCGGCCTCCTCGCGCGTCTGCGCCTCCTGACGGGCGCGGGCCTCGGCCTCCTCGCGCGCCTGGACCGCCGCGGCGAGGCGATTCTCGAGCTCGGCGAGCTCCAGCCGGACCATCTCCGCGATGGCCTCGGCTTCGCGGCGGGCGCGCTCCTCATCCTCCGCGCGCGCTTCGGCATCCACGCGACCGCCGGCCTCCGCGGCGAGCCGGGCCTCGACCTCCGCGAAGGCCTCCGTCGCGGAGACAGCCCGGACCTCCGAGGCCGCATGGGCCGCCGAGGCCTGCTTCAAGAGGGACTCGGCCCGGACGCGAGCGTGGACCTCCGCCTCGGCCCTCACCTCCACGGCGCTCCGTGCCTCCACCTCGGCGTCCGCTTGGAGTCGGGCGTCCTCCCGTGCTCGCGCTTCGCCCGCGATGCGCTCCTCCAGCTCCACGCGGAGCGATTGCTCCGATTCGGCCAGGGCTTCCGCGTCCGCGGCCCGGGCCTCCGCCTCCTCGATGGCCGCGTGGGCCATCGCGAGCTCCTCTCGCAGCGACTCCAGCTCCGCGGCGAGCTCCGACGCCGGCGCGGCGGCGTCCGCGCGTGATGGCGTGGATTCGTCCTGCTCCTGGGCACGCGGCCGGGTCGCCCGTTGCAGGCCCCCCGGCGCCAGCAGCACCGACGATGGGGCCTGGACCTCCAGCCGGTTGTCCGTGCGCTCCTCGCGCGACGGGGCGGCGCCCGCTGCGGGCTCGTCACCCGGGCTCGCGGGAGTGCCTCCGGCGCTCGTGCCCGTCGCATCGCCCGCTTCCGGCTCAGCACCAGGCCGCGTGGACGCCCCCCCCTCCCCTGCCGCGACAACCGCTCCAGCTTCACTGCCCGAACGTGACGAGGGACCGCTGGCTCCCGGCTCGTTGGGAGGACGCGCGGACGCTCCAACTGCCCCCGCCACTCCGGCCTTGTCGCTCGGCCCCACCGCGGTGCCACCGGCGACCACGACCCCCACCGGGGCCTTGCCCGAGGAGCGCAGCGGCACGCGGGCCGCGACTCGCAGCGGCCTCTCCGGATTCGCACGCGACGCGACACCCTCGCTCGACTCCACTGCCTTGCCCGGCTTCGCGGCATCGCCGCTCGCGCGTGCATCCTCCGCCGGGCTCGTGGGCTCTGCCCACTGGAGGGGCCTGTCCCCCTCCGGCTTCACCTCGTCGACGGTTTCGGAGTCGAACCAGTCCGAGCCCACCGGCTTCGAGGTATCGGCCTCGGAGTCCTCCCGCTCGCGCGCCTCGGCGGAGGCCTTGAGCTCCGCCTCCAGCACATCCCAGTTCGACAGGCCGGCCGCCGCCAGCTCCTCCTCGGTCGGCTCGGAGGGCGCATCTGCCTCCGTCGCCTCGGTCGGCTCGGAGGGCGCATCCGCCGCTTCCTCCTCCCGCGCCACCCCTGCCCGCTCCGCCGCCGCCACGTCGTCCGCGACCGAGCCGAAGTCCGTCTCGTCCGGGTCTCCCACGCCGCCCGGCGACGTCCGCGCCTCCAGCTCTGGATCCGGCTCCAGCTCCTTCCACGCCAGCGGCGCCGAGCCGTCCGGCTCCGAGGCCTTCGCCGCCCCGCCGTCCTCGTCCGAGTCGACGTCGAAGAACCCCTCGTCCCCCAGCTTCGGCGCGGGCTTCACCGGCTTCAGCCCCGGCGGGGTGAGCCGCTCCTCGCGGAACGCGAGCTTCCCCTCCGGCGGCGCATCCTCCGCGCCCTCCTGGTTCGGGAACGGGAAGCGCAGCGTGGTGCGCGCCTCCGGCGAACGGCCCTCGGCCGCCGCTTCCGCGCCCGTCGGCTCCCCGTCCCACTCGGAGCCGATGCTCTCGTCCGGATCCTCCTCGCCCCACGCATCTCCGGAGTCACCCTCCTCCTCCGCCCCGGACTCATGCGACTTCGTGCCCACCGACAGCGCGGAGTCGATGGACGCGATCGCCTCCGACTCCACCTCCAGGTGCGCCTGCTCCAGCGCGGCGTTCACCGCCAGGTTGGCGCCGCGCTCGCGCTGCTGGCTCACGGCGTGCGCGCTGCGCTCCTCGCGCGTCATCGCCGCCACTTCCCAGTCCGTCTGGTTCAGCGGCGCCAGGTCCCCGAACAGCGCGTTCGCCAGCGCGGGGTCTCCGCCCACCGAGCGCGGCGACGTCACGTGCCAGGCCTCGTCCGAGGGAGCGCTCCCCTTCGCCGGCTCCGTCAGCGTCCGGTTCTCCACCACGCGCCAGCCGTCCGCCTCCGCCGGCGCGCGGATCAACGTGTCCACCAGCGACACGAAGCTGGGGCCGTCCAGGGGCAGCGGCGCCACCGGCGCGCTGAAGCCCTCGATGGCCTCACTCAGCAGCAGCACCCGCGCCTTGTGGCCGTCCGGGTGCAGCACCAGTTCCTCCAGCACCACGTGCCCGCGCCCGCTCTCCACGCCCGGCGCGAGCACGATGAGCTCCGGCAGGTGATGCCCGAAGGCGATGAGCGCGTCCGCGGCGGAGGTCGCGAGGATGACCTCGTGCCCTTCGCGGGACAGCAGGCGCCGGACCGCGGCGATGGTGGCGATGTCGTCGTGTACGAGGAGGACCGAGGCGCCCATGGGGGAGCCGGGGAGTCTACAGCATGGCCCCGGGATCCACGTCGATGACGACCTTCACCCCATGGGGGACATCCGCCAACGCCGCCTCCAGCCGGGCGAGCAATGGGGCGAGCGCCGCATGCGTCGGCGCCTTCAGGAGCAACTGCCAGCGCGTCTTGCCCCGGATGCGGGCGATGGGCGCCAGGGCCGGCCCCAGCAGTCGCACCCCCGCCGACGCCGGCGGCATGTGCCGCCCCACCAGGTTCCCCAGGAAGCGCGCCACGCCCGCCGTCTGCTCCGGGTGCTCCCCCTCCAGCCGGACGGCCGCCATGCGCGCGAAGGGCGGATAGGCCAGCGCCTTGCGCCACTCCAGCTCCTGCTTGGAGAACCCGTCGAAGTCGTGCGCCAGCACCCGCTTCACCGGCTCCGCGTCCGGGTTGTAGGTCTGCACCAACACCCGCCCCGGGTCCTTTCCGCGCCCCGCGCGCCCCGCCACCTGGGTCAACAGGTGGAAGGTCCGCTCGGCGGCTCGGAAATCGGGAATCGCCAGGGAGGTGTCCGCCATCACCACGCACACCAGCGTCACGCCCGGGAAGTCGTGCCCCTTGGCCACCATCTGCGTGCCCACCAGCACGTCGAGCTCACGCCGCGCGAAGGACGCCAGGAGCTCCGTCAGCTTCTCCGCGCTCGTCGCGGAGTCCCGGTCCAGCCGCGCCACGCGGGCGTGCGGCATCCGCTCCAGGACCTCCGCCTCCACGCGCTCCGTGCCGATGCCGAGCTTGAGCAGCGGGCCCGTGCACTCGCGGCAGTGGTCCGGCACCGGGAACGCCACGCCGCAGTAGTGGCACACCACCCGGTTCTGGGAGCGGTGGTGCGTCATGCACACGTCGCAGTCGTGGCACTTGAGGGACAGGCCGCACACCTCGCACAGGAGGATGGTGCTGTGGCCGCGGCGGTTGAGGAACAGGATGACCTGCTGCCCCTTGGCCACCGTCTCCTCCATGGCCTGGAGCATCTGCGGGCTCAGGATGGGCGCCTCCTCCGTCACCTGGCCCTCGCGCGGGCGCTCCACGCGCAGGTCCACCAGGTTGATGGAGGGCATGGGCCGGTCGTCCACGCGGTTCTTCAGCTCGATGAGCCTGTAGCGGCCGGAGCGCGTGTTCTGGAGCGTCTCCAGGGACGGCGTCGCCGAGCCCAGCACCACCACCGCGCCGGCCTGCTTGCCGCGCACCACCGCCAGGTCGCGCGCCTGGTAGCGCAGCTTCTCGTCCTGCTTGAAGGACGGGTCGTGCTCCTCGTCCACGACGATGAGCCCCAGGTGCTCCACCGGCGCGAACACCGCCGAGCGCACGCCGACGGCGATCTTCACCGTGCCCTTGCGCAGCGCCTGCCAGTGGAACAGCCGCTCGCGGTCCTTCAGCCCCGAGTGCAGCACCGCCACGTCCCCGCCGAAGCGGCTGCGGAAGCGCCCCACCAGCTGCGGCGTCAGCGCGATCTCGGGCACCAGCACCAGGCTGCCCAGGCCGCGCGCGAGCGTGTGCTCCACCGCGCGCAGGTACACCTCCGTCTTCCCGCTGCCGGTGACGCCGTGCAGGAGGTACGGCTGGAAGCCGCCCGCGTCGATGGAGGCCTGGAGCTCCCGCACCGCCGCGTCCTGCTCCGGGGTGAGGCGGTCCGGGCGGTTCTGCACCAGGCCCTCGCGCACGCCGGGCTGGAGCGTCACCTCCACCCACTTCACGAACTTGCGCGTGGCCAGCTTCTTCAGCGTCTCGCGCGCGCCGGGGATGGCGTGCGTCACCTCCTCCAGCGGCGCGCGCCCGCCCACCGCCAGGAGGTACTGGAGCACGGCGGCCTGCGCCGGGGCCCGGGCCAGCTGCGGGGGCACCTCCGCGACGAGCGCCTCCACGAAGAACTGGATGTCCGGCCTGGCCTCCTTCTCATCCACCGCGGTGGAGAGGCCCGGCGGCAGCGCGCCGCGGATCACCTCGCCCAGCGGATAGCGGTAGTGCTCGGCGGTGAAGCGCAGGAGCGCGATGAGGTCCGCGGGCAGGGACGGCGAGTCCTCCAGCACGCGCTGGATGGGCTTGAGCCGCACGCCGCCCTCCACGGGCGCGC
Organism: Corallococcus sp. RDP092CA; assembly: GCF_041903675.1. NCBI lineage: Bacteria > Pseudomonadati > Myxococcota > Myxococcia > Myxococcales > Myxococcaceae > Corallococcus > Corallococcus sp. RDP092CA. The sequence continues at coordinate 76,805 of NZ_JAYESI010000019.1, forward strand.
TCGCGGGCCCCAGGTAGAAGCCCAGCGCCATGCCCCGCCCGAAGGGCACGAGCACGCGCTGGCCCGGGGCGAGCTTCTCCGAGAGCGCCTCCGGCACCAGGTAGGTGAACTCCCCGCGCACGGGGCGTCCCACGGCGACGGACGCAAGTTGGGCAGGGGTGGCGCTCACGGCGGGGCGCACTGTAGCGGCGCGCTCCCGTTGCGCCACGTCCCTTCCCACTTCCGCACGCCGCGTCCGCAACGGAAGGGAACCGCGCGAGGGAGCATCCGACGGCCCCTGCGGAAAACCACCCAGCGCGAAGTGCTCTTGCTCCATGACCGCCCTCTTGCCGCTGACTTCCCCGGCCCGCCCGTCCTGCACCCGGGATCCACTGTGCCCCGGGCGTCTGACATTCCGGGCCCCTGGGAAGCGCGAAGGGCCCCTCCCGCCCCGGAAGAGACAGGGGGCGGAAAAGAGGCCCGAGGCACCTTCCGCGTCCAGCGCGGAAGGCAGGGGGCATGCGAGGGGACTAGCGGCCGTGGGACTTCTTCACGGACGGGCGGTTGGACACGCGGTCCCACCAGGCCATCACGTTCTTGTACGGGGCCACGAGGTCCTTCTCCCCCACGGCGAAGAGGTACTCCATGTACGGCGCCCAGCAGACCTCGGCGAGCGTGAAGTCATTGCCCGCGAGGTACGGCCGCTTCGCCAGCTCCGCGTCGATGACCTCCAGCGGACGCTTCACGCCCTCGCGGCCCTTGGCGATGTTCTCCTCGTTGTGGGTGCCGAAGAAGCGCTCCATGACGATCTTCATCGCCGGGCCGGAGAAGTAGGACTGCTCCACGCCCATGAACTGCTCCATCAGCGCGTAGCCCCTGTCGTCCCTGGGCGTCAGCTGGGGGCCCGGCAGGGTGCGGTCCAGGAAGCGGGCGATGGCGCGCGACTCGTACAGGATGAAGCCGTCGTCCAGTTCCAGCGCGGGCACCACGCCAAAGGGCTGGCGCGCGAGGTGAGCGGGCGACTTCTGCTCGTGCTTCTGCAGGTCGATGTGGATGAACTCGGCCTCACGGCCCTTCTCCGCCAGGACGGTGAGGACCTTGCGGGTACACGTGCTCATCGGGTTGCCATAGAGCTTCATGCGAATCGCCTCCGCGCCAGGAATCGGGGGAATCCCGTTCCTGGAACGGGCGGGACTTTCACCGTCAGTCCCGCCCGCCGCAAGCGAATCGACACGGCGGCTACTTGAAGAGCGCGTCCGGCACGGCCGAGCGGTTGTCGCCCTTGAGCGCGGTGAACCGCACCACGCGCTGGCCCGCCTTCCACACCTCCACCGTGCGGGGCATCCAGTCCCCGGTGGCGGGCGAGGCGTAGTCCAGGAAGCGCACGTCCCAGGCCGCCCCGGCCGTGTCCGTGTAGCGCAGGCGCGCGGCCCGGAAGCTCTCCTTGTAGACCCAGAGCTGGGGCTTGCCCTCCGCCGGGTCTCCCAGCACGTAGGCCACGTCTCCGCCGAAGCGCGCGAGCGACGTGACCTTCGTGTTGACGCCCAGCCCCTGGAGGTAGGCCTCCTGGGCGACCCGGGTGTCCTGCGCGCTGCCCGCGTCCTGCGCGAGGAGGGCGCACACCTGGGCCACCAGCACGGACACGGCGGGCAGCTCCTTGCCCTCCACGCGCTTCCTGCCGGAGACCTGCACGGTGGCGGACTTGAGGCTGCTGTCGGGCGAGCTCACGTCGAAGCGGCAGCGGCCCGGAATCTTCACGGACAGCACGCCGTCGCCCTGGAGCTCCGGGCGGTCCGTGGGGACGTTGAGGGCGGCCCCCGCCTCCTGAACCCCCGTGGAGGAGAAGATGACGGAGCCCTCCACGCGGAAGGCCGCCAGGTGCTTCTCCTCCCGCGCGTTGGCCATGCGCCGCAGGATGGAGCCGCCGGGCAGCACGTAGGCGCCAGCGGCGAGGGAGGCGAGGACTGCGGATACGGCGATGAGACGCTTCACGGCTTCTCCGTCTTGACGACCTCGCGCAGGTACTCGAGGAGCCCTCCGCGCAGGTCAGGGCGCTTCAGCGCATAGGCGATGTTCGCCTTGAGGTAACCCACCTTGTCGCCGGCGTCGTAGCGCTGGCCCTGGAACTTGTAGCCCAGCAGACCTTCGGTCTTCTGGAGCGTGGCCAGGCCGTCCGTGAGCTGGATTTCGCCGCCCACGCCCGTGGTCTGCTTCTCCAGGATGGGGAAGATGGACGGGGGCAGCACGTAGCGGCCAATCACCGCCAGGTTCGACGGCGCGGTGCCCTTCTTGGGCTTCTCCACCACGTGGTCGATCTGGATGACGCCGTTGCCCAGGTCCTTGCCGGCGGCGATGCCGTACATGTGCGTCTCGCTGTCGGGCACCTCCATCAGCGCGATGACGGCCTGCTGGTGCTGCTGGTAGACGCGCGCGAGCTGGCCGATGCCCGGATCCTCCGGCGAGTCGATCATGTCGTCGCCGAGGAGGACGCCGAAGGGCTCGTCGCCGATGACGCTCTTGGCGCACAGCACCGCGTGGCCCAGGCCGAGCGGCTCCTTCTGGCGCACGCTGATGATGCGGACCAGGTTCGCGATGGCGCGCAGCTTGTCCGCGTCCGCCGTCTTGCCGCGGGCGCGCATCGTGGTCTCCAGTTCGAAGGCGATGTCGAAGTGGTCCTCGATGGCGCCCTTGCCGCGGCCGTTGATGACGACGACGTCCTCGATGCCGGCGGCGACGGCCTCCTCCACGATGTACTGGAGGGTGGGTGTGTCGACGATGGGCAGCATCTCCTTCGGCACGGCCTTGGTGGCCGGGAGGAAACGGGTGCCCAGACCGGCGGCGGGGATGACGCACTTGCGGATGAGCTTCGCTGCCTTCGTGTCGGTGGAGGACATGGGGCGGGGAATCTATTGGTGGCCCAGAACCCCAGCAAGCCGGATAGATTCCCTGAAGCCATGCCGCTCCGTGCCATCATCGCCGTCCTGTCGTTGACGCTGTCCGTGCTCCCCTTCGCCTCCCAGGCCGCCACCCCCGAACGGGCCGAGGAGCTGCGCGACGTCGCGAATGCACGCTCCCTGGGCATGGGCAACGCCTACCGGGCCACGGGCCTGGGTGCGGATGCACTCCTGGGCAATCCGGCGGCGATGGCGCTGTTCCCGGCCTACCGCATCGAGGGCACGGGGGCATACGACCCTCGGAACAAGGAGGGGTACCTGGGCATCAGCCTGGCGGACTCCAGCAGCGGCCGGCTGGCGCTGGGCGTGGACTACCACTGGCTGTCGCTGGGGCGCGGCGGGGCGCGGACGAAGTCGAGCTTCAGCACGCTGGCCGCGGCGCTGCCGCTGGGGCAGTCGCTGCTCATCGGCCTGTCGGGGCACTACCTGCGGCTGAACGGGCAGTCGCGCTTCGCCAACTCCATCACGATGGACGCGGGCCTGCTGTTGCGGCTGAGCGAGCAGCTGACGCTGGGCGTGTCCGGGCACAACCTCATCGACACGGACAACGTGGAGCTGACGCGCTACTTCTCCGGTCACGCGGCCTACGTGGGGCCGGCGGTGGTGGTGGCCTTCGACGTGCGCGGGGACTTCGAGACGCGCGACTCCGCGGTGTTCACGTACAACACGGGCGCGGAGTACATCCTCGACCAGACGATTCCGTTGCGCGCGGGCTACACGTACGACGGCTTCCAGAAGGTGTCGCGCTTGACGGTGGGCGCGGGCTTCATGTCGCCCGGGGGCGGCGGCGTGGACCTGGCGTACCAGCACGACCTGGGCGGGCTGAACGGGCGCATGCTGGCGCTCACGCTGCGGCTCCTGGTGCAGTGAGGCGTCAGCGGCCGCGGGCGGCTTCGGCGGGATCCCTCAGGGCGAGGTAGCGCTCGGAGGCGGCGAAGCGGACCAGCTCCTCCAGCTCTGACTCGTGCGGGCGGCGGGCGCGGAGCGCGGTGAGCGCGGGCCCGGGGCCTCCGCAGGCGACGAGCCCCGCGCGGTTGGCGGAGTCCCGCGCGGCGGCGACCAGCAGGGTCGCGTCGAAGTCGCGGGTGCCGGGCTCCATCAGGAGGGCGGCGCGCTCCAGGGCCCTGGGGGACAGGGACTCGCGCACCACGCGGGCGTCGTCGCCGGCGTCCTTGGGGTTCCTGAGGACCGAGGACAGGAGCGCGAGCGCGCGCAGCAGGTGGTCCTTGCGCAGGGCGCGCAGCGCGAGCAGGTCCGGCGACAGCGAGAACAGCGCGCGGCCGGCGTGGAAGCGCAGCTCCGCGTTGGTGGGAGGCTGCTGCACGAGGAGCCGGCCCACGACGAGGCGCGGGGTGGTGGTGTGCAGCGGCGTGATGTTGGCGGTGTCGTCGTCGCCCGCGACGAGCTCCGGCAGGGGCACGCCCAGCAGGCGCGCGGCGGTGTTCAGCGCGTCCAGGACGGCGGCGGCGCCGGGGCCGGAGGAGGCGCGCAGGGGCTCGGAGGTGCTGGCGATGCGCGCGGGCGACGGGAACAGCCGGCACAGCGCGATGCCCACGCACGCGAGCAGCTCTCCGGCCGGGGTGCGCAGGCCCGGGTGGCGCAGGCCGGCGCGCTCCTGATGGGTGAGGGTCCCGCGCTGCACGCGGGGCGCGGGGGCGTCGCGGCCTTCCAGGGCGTCGGCGAGCTCGCGCATGAGCGCGGCGCGGGTGGCGTCACCGCGCTGCTCGAAGTGGTCCACGAGGCCGCGGTAGGGCTTCGGGTCGAGCGGACGCTCGCGCACGAGCTTGAAGACGAGCGGCTCCGCGGAGGTGGCGTCGGCCGGGGGCGCCGCGTCTGGAGTGGCGGCGGGTGTTTCGCGGGTCTCGGTGGAGCCGACGGTGGGGCGGCCTCCGGCCTGCGGGCGCGTGGGGGCCGGGCCGGAGACGGTGCCTTCGGGGCGGCCCGCGCGGTGGATGCGGCGCACGGGGTCCATGCGGCCGGGAGGCGCCTCCCACGCGATGACGCTCGTGGCCTCCACGGGCCCGGCGCCGAGCTCCTGGGCGTCCTCGTCTTCGTCCTCCGACGGAATCTGGCTGAGGAAGGGGATGTCGGGAGGGGCTTCGGGGCCGCCGCGTCCCTTGGGGGCGGCGGGTCGCGAGGAGGTGCCCCCCATGGCGCGCGGCGCGGCGGCCGGCGGCTCCACGCCGCTGGCGGACAGCGGGGCGCGCGGGGCGGAGGGAGGCTCCACACCGCTGGCGGACAGCGCGACCCGGGGCGCGTGGCCGGCGCGAGGGGCGCGTTCCACGCGGGAGGGCGCTTCGCGGACCTGGGTGCCCGCGTTCTTGTTCCGGGCCGAGGCCTGCTGGGAGGTGCTCTCCTCGGGGGCAGCGGCCTTGCGGGCCTCGGGCTCCGCGTCCGGAGCGAGCGGTGCGCCGAAGGCCGTGGTCCTTTCGCTCGGAGGTCCAGCGGCGGCTCGCGGCTTGCGGTCGACTGCGTCGCCCGGCGTGGAGGTGGGCTCCTGGGCCGTGGTGCTCGCCGCGCGCGGCTTCGCGGCCCGGGACATGCCGCTGGGCGCGGGGGCGGATTCCGCGAGGGAGACGGGCCCCTCCACGGGCGCCTTCGTGGACGCGGCGCGACGGGGTGGCTCCGCGTCTTGCGACGTGCTCGCGACCGAGCCATGGCGGCCGGAGGGCGACTTCGGTTGGCGGACCGCATCCGCGCCCGTGGCCCCCACGGGAGCGTGGCGGCCGGAGGGGGACCTGGGCTGCCGTGAGGCTTCCGGGGCGGACGACGTGGTGCCCACGGAAACGTGACGACCCGAAGGAGCCTTGGGCTGCCGTGAGGCTTCCGTGGCGGAGGATGCTGGGCCGACCGACGGATGACGACCCGAGGGGGCCTTGGGCTGCCGAGCGGCTTCCGTGGCAGACGAGGTGGCCGCCACGGAGGCGTGACGCCCCGAGGGGGCCTTGGGCTGCCGAGCGGCTTCCGTGGCAGACGAGGTGGCCGCCACGGAAACGCGACGACCCGAGGGGGACTTGGGCTGCCGTGAGGCTTCCGTGGCGGACGATGCAGGGCCAACCGGCGAATGACGACCCGAGGGTGCCTTGGGGTGCCGTGAGGCTTCCGTGGTGGGGACTGCGGTGCTCACGGAACCATGACGACCCGAGGGTACCTTGGGCTGCCGTGAGGCTTCCGTGGCGGCCGAGGTGGTGGCCACGGAGGCGTGACGTCCCGAGGGTGCCTTCGGCGGGAGAGGAACCTCCGCACCGGGTGCTGTATCCGCGAGGGAGGCAGGGCTTCCCACCAGGGTCTTCCCAGCGGCGGGGCGACGCTGCGCTTCCGTTCCCTGGACGGTCTCTCCTCCCGACGCGTTTCGTGCAGCGGCGGCCTTGGCCGCGTCACCCCTGCGCGGATTCGCGGCGGTGTCCGCGACCGGAGCGTGGCTCCCGGAAGGGGCCTTCGTGGAGGGCGGCACGTCCGGAGAAGCTCCCGTGGCGCGTCCTGGCTCCTTCCGCGGCGCGCGGTCGGCCGCGGCACTCCGAGCCTCCGCACGCCCACGCTTCCCCTCGCCCGAGACATCGGTCCCGGCAACGGCGTTGGAGGAGACCGAGGTCTTCCGGCCCGCGCCGTCCTTCGCCCGCGACACGCGCTTCCCGGGCGCAGCCTCCTCGGCCTGAAGCAGCGACGGGACGTCCGTGTTGGACGTCACCTCGTCGGACAGGTCCTTGCGCTTCGCGGTCACCCTCCCCGTGGCGACCGGTGGCGCCACGAGCACCGACGGCGGCGGCACCCCGACGGCCTGCGCTGGCGCTGGACGCGCGGGCTCCGGCGCTGGCGGACGGGCGCGCTGCTCGCGGGACTTGCGCAGACTCTCGGCGCGGCGCGCGTAGAGGCGAGCCTTCTCGGTGTTGTTCAGCACCTCGCGGCAGAAGAGCGCGAGCCGCTCCCACGTGTGCTGGCGCTCCTCGTCGTCCTCCGTCGCGGTGGCCGCGTTCTCCAGCGCCCAGGCGGCCTCGCCAAACTGCTCGCGTTCAGTGCAGCGGTCCGCGAGCAGCAGCCAGGCCTCCTTGTGCCCTGGCTCGAAGCGCACGGCCTGACGCAGCTCCGCCAGGGCCGCGCCCGCATCGCCCATCGCCTCCAGCGTGGCGACCCGCTCCAGGTGCGCCTTGCGCGCGGCTGGCCCCCGAGGCTCGCGGGCGAGCTGCGCGTGCAGCAACGCGCTCAGCGCGGGCAGGTCGCCCAGGCGACGCGCGAGCGCCAGCAGGTGCTCCCGGGGCTGATCATTGTCCGGGTTCTCCGCGAGCACCTCCGCCCAGGCCCACTGCGCGATGCGCAGGTCACCCAGGGACTCCTCCGCGGTCTGCGCGAGCACCCGCAGCGCCTCCAGGCGATCCGGTGTGCGGCGCGCGGCGGCGGCGCAGGCGGCGCGCAGCCGCTCGACCTGGGCGAAGCGCTCTTCGTCGGAGACGCTGCGCACGAGCCCCGCGAGCACGGGCAGCATCCCGGGCACGAGCGCATCCGCCGCCTCGAAGTCCTCGCGCGCCTTCGCGGCGTTGCCCATGTTCAGCTGCCGCTCGCCTCGCGTCAGCAACGCCACGGCGCGGGCCCGCGAGGTCCTCGCCCGGGAGATCGCGTCATCGAGCGCACGGCGCACGAGGGAGGCGTCCTCGCGCTGGGACAACAGCCGGACCTGCTCACGCAGCGCGGTGCGCTCGCCGGTCAGCTCGACGATCTCCCGGTACATGCGCGCGGCGCCCGCGGAGTCCTGGAGCTCGTTCTCCATCACCTCCGCGAGCCGCGTGAGGGCCTCGGCGCGCTCGGGGGCGTCCTTCGCGCGGTCCGCGCGCTTGAGGTACAGCTGGGCCAGCTCACGCCACGCACGGCGCGCGATGAGCTGCGCCTCCTGACGCTGCGACTGCGCCCGCTCCGCCCCCTCTTCCGCGGTGCGCGCGGAGGAGGCATCCGGAGCCGGGGGCGCGGCGGGCTCGGAGGACTTCACCGACGGGGTGCGCTTGGGCGCGGCGGGGGAGGCGTCCGGCGTGGCGGCAGCCGACTGCGGGAGGACCACTTCCGACGTCGCTTCGTCCTCGTCGAACGCAGGCTTCGAGGTGGCGGGGACCAGGACAGAGGCCCGTCTCGGAGCGGCGGGCTTCTCGTCACGGGGGGGCGTTGCCGCGGAGGCGTCCTTCTCCGCTTCGGCGCGCTCGGGCGGGATGATCTCCGACGTCGATTCTTCGTCGTCGAACGCCATCGCTGGCGCCCCCGGCACCAGCACGGCGTTGGCGGCATGCGGAGCAGCGCTGCGTACCGCGGACGGGCCTGTAGCCGGAGCCTTCGTGGCGGCATCGGTCGCAGGCGGCGGAATGACTTCCGACGTCGCTTCATCCGCGTCAAAAGCCTTCGAGGGAGCACCAGGCACCAGCAACGCATCCGGCTCGCGAAGAGGCGCCTGCTTCGCTGTCGATGCGGTCTCGCCAGAGGCCTTCACCTGAGCATCGGCCTCAGGCCCAATCGGACGCGGAGGGAGGACTTCCGACGTCGATGCGTCGTCGGTAGAAGCCTTCGCCTGGGCATCAGCTTCAGGTCCGGTCGGACGCGGAGGGAGGACTTCCGACGTCGATATGTCCTCGGTAGATGCCTTCGCCTGAGCGCCAACTTCAGGTCCAATCGAACGCGGAGGGAGGACTTCCGACGTCGATATGTCCTCGGCAGACGCCTTCGCCTGGGCATCAGCTTCAGGCCCGGTCGGACGCGGAGGGATGACCTCCGACGTCGATGCGTCCTCGTCGATGGCCTTGGAAGGCGCTCCCGGGACCAGCACGGCTCCAGGTGAACGCGCCGACGCCAGCTCGTCGTGACTGGCGTTCTTCGAGGGCGCTTCCGTTACCGCAGCGAGTGCTTCCTGGGAGCGCGGCGGTGACGCGGGCTTTTCGTCGAGGGCCTGTGCGACATCGTCTAGCGATGCATCCTCAAGCCTCTTGCCGAAGACCTGCGTCGCTTCGAACAAGGGCCGGGCGGCAACAGCCTTCTCCTCGGAGGACGCCACTCCATCATGGGTCGAGGTGTCCGACGCCGTGACGGCGCTCGCTTCGGTCTCCAGCGGCACAGCCTTCACTTCAGGCGACTGCACCACCGACGCTGCCGCTTCGGTCGTCGTCGCAACGTCCTTCACTTCGGGTGCCGCGGCCGTCCCTGGCGAAGCGTTCGACACAGCGGCCACGGCCTCAGGCGTCCGCGTCGCGCCCCCTGGCGATGATGAGGCTGCTGCCGCATCGGTGTGCTCGGACGAGCGTGCCGCATCCACCGACAGCGTCGCGCCCGACGCCTTGGTGCCGTGCTCAAGCGCCGCGGAGCCGTCCGCGGATGACGAGGCGTTCGCTGCCGCTACAGCGTGCGCAGACGCCGGAGAACCGTCCGTGGGCGACGATGCGTTCGATGCCGCCCCAGCACGCTCAGGCGAGGATGACGCGTCCGACAACAGCAACGCGCTCAACGCCGCGACGACGTGCTCAGGAACACCCGAGGACGAGGCCGTTCCCCGCGCAGCAGCGGCGCGTTCAGGCGCATCTTCAGTGCTTGCCGCTGACGAACTGCTCTGCCGCCCAACCGTGGGCGACGGTGCGCTCGCTTCGCCAGGGGTGCCCTCGGGCGCTAGCGCCGCGTCTCGGGGCCCTGCCGACGTGCCGACAGCACTCGACGACTCCTGCACGGCTCCTGAGGCGGGAACACCACGCTCAGACTTCGGCGCCGCATCCGCGGACGAAGCCTCACCAGCAGCCATCGGAGCCGCATCCTCAGACGACAGGACCTTCATCGTCCCCGCTGGCGACGACGCACCCGACGCGGCAGTGCCCTGGTCGCTCAGCGCCTGCGCCCCATCGCCAGCACGCCCCCGGTCCGGCGCCTTCTCACCCGCCGCCGGCTTCTCCTCGGGCCCGCGTGCCTCGGCGGATGCGCTGGAGACCACCGCCACGGACGACGCGGGCTCTGGAACAGACCTCGCGCCGCGCGGCGGCGTCGCCACCCGAGCCTTGCCCGGCCCGTCGTCATCCCAGGGGAACTCCGGTCCTCGCGCCGTCGTCCGGCCCGGGTTCGCCCACTCTCCCAGCGGGACCTGCACCGTGTCGGCCCGGGGCGTCCACGCCGGTGGCGGCGGCGGCGGCACGGAGACCACCGGCATCTCCACCACCGTGTTCCCCAGCTCCGGATCCGACAGCGCCAGCGCGGACACCTCCACGGTCTTCGTCCGGGACTCGTCGTCCTCCGCCGGGGGCTGCCGCGACGCCGCCTCCTTCGCCTTCGCCACCCGCTCGCGCAGCACGTCGAGCACGAAGCGGGCCCGCGCGTCGTCGGGCGCGTCCATCAACAGCCCGTTGAGCACCGCCGCGGCGCGCGCCTCCTGCCCCGTGCGCCGCAACACCCGCGACAGCTGCCGACGGACCGCGCGGCGCACCTCGCCCCGCTCCGTCACCATCGCCGCGTCCAGCAGGGTGATGACGGCGCGCTCCGTGCCCGCCCTCAGCGAGCACCGCACCAGCACCGCCGCCAGCCGGGGCGTCATCGGAAGGGAGCGGCTGGCGGACACCAGGCCGGAGTACGCCCGCGCCGCCTGCCCCTCGCGGAGCAGCCGGGCGGCATCCCGGCAGACCTGGGCCACCGCGCCGCGCACGTCCTCGCCTCGCGAGTCCATCCCCGGTCCGCGAAGGGAGGACTCCGGTGTCCGTGGGCCCTTGCCGTGTCTCCCGCCACCCATGAAGCCCCCAGTCTACACACGATGCGCGCGACGGGGGCACTCCGTCCGCGCTCGCGAAGAGCCCCCGGCCTTCCAGACGCTCAGGGGGCTCCCACCGCCACGATGGGCCCCTCCGGGACGCGCACCCCCGCCGCCTCGAAGAACGCCCGCAGGTCGTCCGGCACCGGCGCCTCCCACCGCAGCGGCCGGCCCGAGCGGGGATGGCCCAGCTCCAGCGCGTGCGCGTGCAGCAGGCAGCGCGGTGCCTTCAGGGGCCCCGCGCTCGCCGCGCCGCCATAGCGCGCGTCCCCCAGGATGGGCCTCCCCAGCGCCGTCAGGTGCGCCCGCAGCTGGTGCGTACGACCCGTGCGGGGCAGCAGCTCCACCAGGCTGAACGCCTCCCCCGCGAACAGCGTCCGGAAGTCCGTCCACGCGGGCACGCCGTTGGCCGCGCGGGTCGCCCGCCAGCGCCCCGGCCGCGACGGGTCCTTCGACAGGGGCAGGTCCACCGTCCCGCCCGCCGGGAGCCCCGGCCCCGTCGCCGCGAGGTACCGCTTGCGCGCGGTGCCCTCCCGGAACGCCTCCGCCAGCGCGGAGGTGGCGGCGGCCGTCTTGCCGAACACCGTCACCCCGGAGGTCTCCCGGTCCAGCCGGTGCACCAGCCCCGCCTGCCGCCCCAGGTGCTCGCTCACCAGGTCCACGAGGCTCCCGCCCACGCGCCCCTCCGTGGGCTGCGCGTTCAGGCCCGCGGGCTTGTCCACGGCGATGACGTCCGCGTCCTCGAACAGCACGCGCAAGGGCGCTGCGGGCCTCACGGCCTCCAGCGGGCTCTGCCCCGCCTCCTCCAGCACCACCGTCACCACCTGCGCGGGCTGGAGCTTCACGGCGCCATCCCGCGCGCGCCGCCCCGCCACGTACACGGCCCCCACGTCCACCAGCCGCCGCACGTCCACCACCGGCAGCGCCAGCTCCGCCGCCACCGCCTCCACCAGCGCGCGCCCGACGTGCGCCCCCTCCGCCCGGAACGTCCGGCGCTTCATCGCGCGCCCTCCCCGTCCGGACGGGACCTCAGGGGAGCATGCGGCCGGGCGGCGGAGACAGGGGACATGGCGCGACACTCTATGCGCGTGCTCCCTGCCCTGACGCGGGCTTCCTGTTACCTTCCGCGCCGCCATGGACCGCCCCCTGCTCTCCGTCCGGTCGCGGCTGGATGACTTCCTCGCCGAGCTGGCCACCCTCCAGTACCGCTACGGCGCCGGACTCGCCCCGGACCTCCCCGTCGCCCACCTGTACGCGTCCTTCCCGGAGCTGTCCTCGCCGGAGACCTTCGCCGCCGCCAACGAGGCGCTCACCCGCGCGAAGGGCAAGGACGACCCCGACCCCGTCGCCCTCCGCCGCATCACCCTGGTGCGCGAGCTCATCGCCACCCAGGTGGAGGAGTCGCTCGCCCTGCCCGCGGCGGACGCCGTCGTCGCGCTGGAGGCCCGCTCCCACATCCCCGCGGACGACACGACGCTGTCCCTGGCCCAGGCCCTGTCCCAGCTTCCGCGCGAGCCCAGCCGCTCCCGCCGCGCCCTCCTGGAGCGCGGCGCCGGCAACTTCCTCTGGGAGAACCGGGGCCCTTATGGCGACCGGCGCGACGCCGCCCTCCAGGCCGCGGAGACGCTGGGCTTCCCCAGCTACCCCTCCCTGCGCCAGGACGTCACCGGCATCGACGCGGGCAAGCTGGCCGGGGCCGCCGAGGAGACGCTCAAGCACACCGAGGACGCCTACCGCGACGTGCTGGCCTACGTCCTGCGCAAGCTGGAGCCCACCCTGCGCCCGCTGCCCGGCGGCGAGGCGCGGCGCCACGACGTGCAGCACGCCCTGCGCGCCCCGTGGATGGACGCGCACTTCCGCCGCGAGGACACCGTCCCCGCCGTGATGCGCTGGCTGTCCGACTGGGGCCTCCACCCCGAGGCCGGCGGCCGCATCCGCCTGGACGACGAGGCCCGCCCCGGCAAGGCGTCCCGCCCCTTCGTCGCCGCCGTGCGCGTGCCGGACGACATCCGCCTGGTGCTCCAGCCCAGGAGCGGCATGGACGCGCTGGGCGACCTGCTCCACGAGCTGGGCCACGCGTGGCACCTGGCCCACGTGGACGCGGACGCCCCCATGGAGCTGCGCCGCCTGGGCGACGCCTCGGTGACGGAAGCCTACGCCGCCACCTTCGAGCGGCTCCTCCTGTCCCCGCCCTGGCTCAAGCGCTACCTGGGCCTGCCCTCCAGCACGACGAAGGACGTCGTGCGGCTGGCCGCGTTCCAGGCCCTGGCCGTGCTGCGCCGCCACTGCGCGAAGCTGTCCTACGAGCTGTCCCTCACCACGAAGGGCGCCTCCGCCGACCGCGCGGACGAGTACGCCGACGGCCAGCGCCGCGCCCTCTTCGCGCAGCCGCACCCGGGCTTCTTCCTCCATGACGTGGATTCACAGCTCTACGTCACCCGCTACCTGCGGGCCTGGGCCCTGGAGACCCGGCTCACCGCGCACCTGCTGGAGCGGTTCAACGAGGACTTCTGGCGCAACCCCGCCGCCTTCACCTGGCTCAAGGGCCTCTTCGCGCGGGGCGGCGCCGCCGACGCGGAGGGACTGGCCACGGAGGTCTCGGGCACGCCACTGGCGCTGCCCGAGGCGGGAGCGCGCCTCGTGGCCATCCTCAATCAGTAGGGGCCAGGCCCTACTTCTTCTTGGCGCGCAGCGCGCGGACGATCTTGTCCTTCGCCGCGTTGGCCGGGGCCTCTCGGGTACGCACGGCGGCGGGCGCCTTGGAGGCGTTGGCCGCCGTGCGCGCCTGGCCGGTGCGCGCGCGCAGGGCCTTCATCAGCTGCATCTCGATGACGAGCAGTTCGTCCGCGAGCTCCGCGTTGGAGCCGGCGGCGCGGGGCAGCGGCGCGTTCTGGCTGGGAGCGCCCGCGCCATGGCGCATGCGCAGGGCCTTCTCCTCCTCGGCCGTCAGCGTGGTGGACTTCGCCAACGCCGCCTTGACCTCCTTCGCGGTCAACGTGCTACTTCCGACCTTGCGCTCCATCTCCGCTCCCTCTGTTGTTCACGCCTGAACGCCCGAGCATGTCGGATGCGTCTGGGCCGCAACCGACGAGGATTGTAGAGGACGCAAGAGGGCCGTCAAAATTTCTTCCAACAGGTCGCTGCCAGTCTGTAGCGACCCGCCCCGGCCGCTACAGCTACAGGTGCAGGCCCAGCCCCAGGAACGTGGAGCGCAGGCTCTGCCGCTGCCCGGAGAAGGGGTCCCCCCTCGCGGCGAAGTTCTGGTAGCGCGCCTCGGCGGTGAGGAAGAGGTTGTCCCCCAGCTCCAGCCCCACGCCGCCGCAGAGCTCGAAGCCCACCTGGAGCACGCGGCTGCCCAGGGCGTCCGGGGCTGACGGCCGGGGCCTCGAGTGGGGCACCAGCAGGCTGGCCCCCACCCCCAGGAAGGGCCGCACCCGGGTGTCCCCCAGGGGCACCACGCGCACGGACATGGGCGTCACCTCCGTCAGGTGCCGGCTGGACGCCAGGTGCCCGCCCACCTCCAGCACCGCCCCCGGCTTGCGGTACGCCCAGCCCAGGCCCGCGCTGTAGCCCACGGTGTGCTCCGCCTCCGCGTTCCCCTGGAGCACGTAGGCCCCCAGCGGCGCGACGGTGATGCCCAGGTTGCGGGCGGGTTCGGCGAGGGCCGGGGCCGCCAGGAGCGCGAGCCCGGCGCACGCCAGGAGGCGGGCGGAGCGGAACATGCCTTCCCGGAAGAGCAAGGCCAGGGCCAGGGGGGGTTCCCCAGCCGCGTCAGGCACTTGCGGGAAGGCCCCGGGCGCGACGAGGGCCCGTGCAGGACACGGCCGTCACAGCCCGGGAACGCGCGACGCCTCCGGCCCGAAGCCGTGGGAACTCCCACGGCCTGGAGGCGTGACGGGGTGCGTCAGTTGCCCTCGGCCTCGTCCTCGGGCTCGGAGGCGCCGGACGTGGCGCCCGGGGTGCCGGGCGAGTCCCCGGCCTTGGTGCGCGGGATGCCGAAGTGGTCCAGCGCGTCCGCGATGCCCTGGGGCTTGTCCGCGTCCGGCAGGAAGTCCTGGGGCGGCTGGAGCTGGGGATCCTTGCCGATGTCCGTCAGGGAGGACTCCAGCGTCATGCGCAGCTCGGCGGCCTCCGGGGTCTTCTCCTGGGGAACGCCGATGCGCCCGTCCAGCCGGGCCTTGAGGACCACGGAGGTGGCCGCGTCCACCAGCACCTCGCCCTCCAGCGAGCGCGGCAGCCGGTTCGCGAAGAAGTTGGCGCGGCGCTTCGTCGTCTCGTCCGCGTTCTTGGGGCTGAAGGCGGCGGGCAGCTTCTTCGCGGCGGCGCCCTCCTGGGCCGGGCCCAGGGACACGTTGTACTTCCACGCGGTGCGCCCCTCGTGGGTGACGGTGCCCGCGGGGGTGAGCTTGATGCGGCCCTGGAAGAGGCTGTCGAAGTCGCGGATGGCGCCCGTCAGCTCGGAGCGGGTGCGCTCCGCCATGCCGCGGTCGCGCAGGCGCTGGCGGTACGGGCCGTAGCGGTTGCGGGCGAACACCTGGCCCTTCACGCGCATCACCTCCAGGCCCTGGTCCCGCGAGTTCTCCAGGATGCCGTGGAAGTCGCCGTTGACGCCCCCGGGGCCCGCCCGGAAGGAGCGCGTCTCCGTGAGCTTCACGGCGTTGTTGCCGCTGGGGCCGGCCCACTCGTAGCTGAGGGTGGACTGGAAGAAGTGGGGCCCCAGCCGCTCGGTCACCTCCGCGGCGTCCATGCCCAGGATGCGGCGGGAGACCTGGGGGTTGTCCGCGACGTCCTCCGGCGGCAGCCTCTCCTTCGCGGAAGCCACCACCTTGGGCGGGTCCTCCGGCGAGAAGATGCGGGCCTTGGCCGCCTTGTCCACGGGGTCGGAGCAGCCGGCGGCGGCCAGGACCAGGGCGACGACGGCGGACTTCGTCAGACTTCTCACGGGACCTCCACGACCAGGACGGCGGGGGCGGGAAGTTACGTGGGGGGGACAGGTGCGGCAAGCGGCGGCTTGCGTGCGGCCGTGCAAGGGATAGAACGCCCAACCCATGCAGAACCTGCGAGACAAGTTGTTGAAAGCGGGCCTCGTCTCCGAGGAGCAGGCCAAGAAGTCCGAGTCCACGCCCACGCCGCCACGGCGCCAGGAGGCCCCCCGGGGGAGCGCTCCACGCGCCCCGGCCCCCCGCGGACGTGATGAGAACCGGACAGCCGGAGGCCCGCCGCGCCGCGAGGGCGGTGGCGGTCCGCCGCGCGGTGCCGGGGGTCCCCCGCGCCACGGAGCGGGCGGTCCGCCGCGCCAGGGAGGAGGCTTCCGGGGCCCGCAGGGCGGCTTCGGCGGAGGCGCGCGTCCGGGCGCTCCCACGGAGAAGCCCATCCCCAAGCTGCCGCCCATGCCGGGCTCCAAGGCCTACCAGCGCGCCGAGTCCAAGAAGCAGGTGGAGCTGGACCGCGCCCTGCGCGAGCTGGTGCTCGGCGCCCAGGTGCCCCAGGAGCCGGGCGAGACGGCGTTCTACTTCATGACGCGCAAGGGAAAGCTGCGTCGCATGGAGCTGAGCCCCGCCCAGGCCAAGCAGTTGGAGGACGGCGAGCTGGGCGTGGTGGAGCGCCCGGAGCCCGCGCAGATCGAGCACTCGCTGGTGCCCGCCCCCGTGGCCGAGCAGATGTACGCGCTCTCCGCCAAGGCCGTGCGCTTCCTCAACCGCAAGGAGAACCCCGTCGGCTTCATGAACGACGAGGAGCTCAAGGCGCAGCAGGCCGCCGAGGCCTCCGGCACCGCGCCGGAGGTCGCCGACGAGCCCGAGGCCTCCGCGGAAGGCTCCGACGAGGGCGACGCGTCCTCCGAGGCCGCCGCCTCCGAGCCGTCGTCCGAGCCGTCCGGCGAACCTCCGGGCGAGGGCGGCCCCCAGTCCTGACGTTCCTTCCCGCGGCCTCCCCTCCTCCCCGTCCGGGAGCGAGGGGAGGCGCGGCTTCCCACCGGACGGTCCGCGCTCGCGTCAGCCGAACGCGTCGATGCCGGTGATGGCCTTGCCCAGCACCAGCGTGTGCACCTCGTGGGTACCCTCGTAGGTGAAGACCGACTCCAGGTTCAGCATGTGGCGCACGGGCGGGTAGTCGTCCGTGATGCCGTTGGCGCCGTAGATGCTCCGGGCGACGCGGGCGATGTCGAGCGCGCTCTTCACGTTGTTGCGCTTGGCCAGGCTCACCATGACGGGGTTGCTCCGGCCCTCGTCCTTGAGGCGCGCGAGCCGCAGGCTCAAGAGCTGCGCCTTGACGATCTCCTGGAGCATGTCCGCCAGCTTCTCCTGCGTGAGCTGGTAGCCGGCGATGGACTTGCCGTCGAACTGCGCGCGGGCCAGCGCGTACTCGCGCGCGCCCTCGAAGCAGGCGATGGCCGCGCCCGTCACCGCGAACGCGATGCCGGCTCTCGCGTTGTTGAGGCACGACAGCGGCCCCTTGAGGCCCACCACGCCGGGCAGCACGTTGCGGTCCGGCACGCGCACGTCCTGGAACGACAGCTCGCTGGTGCGCGACGCGCGCAGGGAGAACTTGCCGGGGATCTCCCGCGCGCTGAAGCCGGGCATCCCCTTCTCCACCAGGAAGCCGCGCACGGACTCCGGGCCGCCGTCCTCCGTCTTCGCCCACACCACCGCGACGTCCGCGATGGTGCCGTTGGTGATCCACGCCTTGGTGCCGTTGAGCACCCAGCTGTCGCCGTCCCGCCGGGCGCGGGCGCGCATGCCGCCGGGGTTGGAGCCGAAGTCCGGCTCGGTGAGGCCGAAGCAGCCGATGAGCTGTCCCTTCGCCATGCCCGGCAGGAAGCGCGCCTTCTGCTCCTCGCTGCCGTAGGCGTGGATGGGGAACATGCACAGCGAGCCCTGCACGGACGCGAAGCTGCGCAGGCCGGAGTCGCCGCGCTCCAGCTCCTGCAACACCAGGCCGTAGCTGACGGTGTTCATGCCCGCGCAGCCGTAGCCCTGGAGGTTCGCGCCCAGCACGCCCAGCTCCGCCAGGCCCGGGATGAGGTGTGCGGGGAAGGTGCCGTCGCGGAAGTGCTTCCCGATGATGGGCAGCACCTCCGCGTCCACGAAGCGGGCCACCGCGTCGCGGGCGGCCTTCTCCTCGGCGGACAGCAGGTCGTCGATGCGGAACAGGTCGGTGATGTCGGCGCGGGGCATGGCGGCGTGCTTAACGTCGCCGTGCGGGAGCCGTCAAACGGGCCCGGGGGCCCCGTGCCTCACAGCCCGCCGGGCTTGAGCGCCTTCGGATCCACGTTGCGCAGGGAGTTGACCAGCGGACCGTCGAGCTTCCGCTGGCCGTTCACCACCACGGTGGGCTTGAGGAAGAAGAGGGTGTCCCAGTTGAAGGCCTCCAGCGCCTCCTCGGCGGCGGTGCTCCAGGTCCCATCCAGGACACCGTTGTAGTACCCGGCCTTGTTCAGCGTGTTCTTCACGACCTTCGCCGTCTCCGCGTCGAGCGGGAGGAGGTCCGACGCGTACGGCGCGGCGATGCTCGCCTGGTAGCGGTTCATCTCCACCTCCAGGTCCTTCAGCGCGGTCCGGCTGGTGTGCACGACGGCGTCCGCCAGCACCTTCGTGTAGAAGGTCGACTCGTTCTCCGACGTCCAGACGCGGATGACGCCGGAGCGCTCGCCGTTGTTGTCGCCGCCCACGAGGGCCCCGGCCTTGAGCGCCGCGAGCAGCCGCTGCGGCAGGCTGCCCCGGGCCAGTTGGAAGCCCGCCGCCATGACGGCGCAGATGCTGGCGGTGCGCTGGTTGTTGGCCTGCACGACGAAGGTGGCGCCCTTCACCGCGCAGCGCTGCGGGGCGTTCTCCGCGCCGGTCCGCTGGCCCACGGTGAGGGTGCCGTTGGCGTCGAGCTTCACCGCGGCGAGCTGGCGGTAGTCCGCGTAGGGGTCCACGGAGAACACGAAGTCCACCGCCTGCTGGGCCGTGTCCCCCGCGGCGACGCGCGCGAGGACCGCCTCGGCGTCATCCACCGAGGGGTAGAACATGGTGGCGATGGCCACGTCCGGGCGGCCGTAGGGCACCAGGCCGCTGATGCCCGCGGGGAAGGAGATGCTCGCCACGCCGCAGGACTTCTCCACGGCGTCGCACGCGACGATGGCGCGCGTGCCCAGGACGCGTGGGTTGACGCGGCCGGTGGGCGTCGCGGCGAGCGAGGACGCGGACAGCAGCCAGGAGACGGCCAGCAGGCCGCGCTTGAGGGACTTCATATGCGGCGGACTCCGATGCGGTGGTGGATGCCCTGAAGAGTCCCCGGCAGCGCAATCGATGCATTTCGCCGTACACGCTCGCCCCGGACCCATGCGCGGGTCCTATGCTGTCCCGCCATGGCGAACGAGACGACGAAGACGGTGGTGGTGACGGGCGCGAGCCGGGGCATCGGCCGCGCGGTGTCCCTGGCCTTCGCGCGCGAGGGCTACGACGTCTGGGCGCTGGCGCGCTCGGCGGAGTCGCTGGAGGCGCTGCGCAAGGAGGGCGGCGGGCGCATCCGCGCGATTCCGGTGGACGTCGCGGACGAGGCCGCGCTGCTCGCGGCGTGCAAGACCGTCCTGGCGGCGGGGACGCCGCGGGTGCTGGTGAACAACGCGGGCATCACCGTGTCCGCGCCGCTGACGAAGACGTCCACGGCGGACCTGGCGAAGGTGATGGCGGTGAACGTGACGGCGCCCTTCCTGCTGTGCCGTGAGCTGATGCCGGCCATGGCGTCCGCGGGCGGCGGGCGGGTCATCAACATCGGGTCCATCACCGCGACGCGCGGGGCGAAGTACACGTCCGCGTACTGCGCGTCCAAGCACGCGCTGCTGGGCCTGACGCGCGCGCTGTCGGTGGAGTACGCGCGCAAGAACGTCACCGTGAACATCGTGAACCCGGGCTGGGTGGAGACGGACATGTTCGCGGGCGCGACGGCCGCCATCACCCAATCGACGGGCCGCACCGAGGACCAGGCCCGCGAGGCCCTGGCCGCGATGAGCGCCATGGGCCGCATCATCCAGCCGGAGGAGGTGGCCGCGATGTGCCTCTTCCTCGCGTCGGAGGCGGCGGCCCCCATCACCGGCGCGGCCTACGCCATCGACGGCGGCGAGGCGGCGTAGCGCGGGCCGGCCGCCTTCGTCACCGCCTCACAGGCGGTACTGCCCCACGATGTTGCTGACCTCGTGGGACGCGGTGGTGAGGCGCGCGGCGGCCACCGCGCTGGTGGCCACGCGCTCCACCGTCTCATCCGCCAGGCGCGTCAGGTCGCTCAGCGCGGCGAACAGCTCCGCGATGCCCGCGTCCTGCTGGCTCACCATGTCCGCGATGCTCTTCACGGACACGCTGTTGTTCTGGATGACCGAGGCCAGCGCGCGCAGGCTCTCCCCCGCCGCGCGCGCCTGCTCCAGGCCGCCCTCCACCTCGCGCGAGCCGCCCTCGCTCGTCTGCACCGCCTCGGTGATGGCCCGGCCGATGTCCGCCAGGATGGACTGCACGCGCGCCGTGGCCGTCGCGGACTGGTCCGCCAGCGAGCGCATCTGCCGCGCCACCACCGCGAACGCCCGGCCCGCCTCGCCGCTGCGCGCCGCCTCGATGGCCGCGTTCAGCGCCAGCACGTTGGACTGGTCCGCCAGGTCCTTCACCGTGCCGGTGATGTCGCCCACCTGCCGCGTGCTCTGCCGCAGCTCCGACACCGTGTTGGAGATGCGCTCCACCTGCGAGCGGATGTGCGTGAGGCCGCCCACGCTGCCCGCCACCGCGACCTCGCCCGCCTGCCCCACCGCGCCCGCCTTCTCCGCCTCGCGCAGCACGCCGGTGGCCCGCTGCGCCGCCGCCCGCGAGCTCTCCTGGAGCTGCCGCGCGGCGATCTGCGTCTGGTGCAGCGCCGCCGCCTGCCGCGTCACCGCCAGGTTCTGGTCCGACGCGGAGTTCGCCAGCTCCAGCGCGGTCGCCTCCAGCTCCAGCGCGGAGTTCTTGAGCGCCACCAGCACCGAGCGCAGCCGCGCCATCATCTCCTGGAAGGAGGACGCCAGCTGGCCGATCTCCCCCTGGGCGTGGACGTTCAACGTCCCGCTGAAGTCACCCTCGGCCACCACCCGCGCCGCCGCCTCCGCCAGCGCGCCCAGGGGCGCCATCATCCGCCGCACCAGCAGGAACACGCCCCCGCCCGCCACCAGCGCCACCAGCAGGCCCAGCCCCAGCACCGCCAGCAGCGTGGCCCGCATCCGCGCCCACTCCTCCTGGGCGCCGCGCGCCAGCACCAGCTCCAGCCCCTCCCCCACCGCCACCCGCGCCACGTGCATCGACGCGCCGCCCACGTCCACCTCGGTGCCGTCCGCCGCGCCCTGGCTCGCCGCCAGCAGCGCCGGCGCCTGGGCCACGTGCAGCGCCTGCGCCACCAGCCGGGGCCCCACATGCAGCAGCGACTCCAGCGGCTCTCCGCCCGCGCTCAAGCGCGTCAGCTCCGGCGCGCCCAGCCGCGTCCCCACCACCAGGAAGCCCACCGGCGCGCCGTTGGCCTTGAGCGGCTGCGCCACCGCGAGCAGCGGCGCGCCCGTGGCCGGCAGCAGCACCTGCCCCTCCTGGCGCACCACCTTCGCGAGGCCCGGCAGGTCCCGCTCGCCCGTGGACGCGATCACCGAGCCGTCCACGCCCACCAGCGCCAGC
The DNA here is from genome assembly GCF_041903675.1 of Corallococcus sp. RDP092CA. Lineage (NCBI taxonomy): Bacteria > Pseudomonadati > Myxococcota > Myxococcia > Myxococcales > Myxococcaceae > Corallococcus > Corallococcus sp. RDP092CA. Next base: position 98,149 of record NZ_JAYESI010000019.1, read on the forward strand.
AGGTCCACGTCCAGCACCGCGCGCTGTTCGTTCAGCAGCGCGGCGGTCTCCGGGGACTCCCGCGAGAAGGCCCGCGCGAGCGCGGGGTGGGCCCCCGCCACGCGGCCCAGCTCCGCCAGCACCCGCAGCTCCTGGTCCTTCAACGCCTGCCAGCGGGTCGCGTCCCGCGTCAGCGCGGAGGCCATCTCGGACTCCACGCGCGAGCGCAGCGACAGCCCCATGAGCGTCACGGTCAGCAGGGTGAGGGCGATGACAACGGCGGTGAGGGCCGCGGTCAGGCGCGCGGCGAGGCTGAGCGTCATACGCAACGGGTGCTCGAAGGGGGGAGGGAGACGCGAGGGGGAGCCCCAGATTAACCTGGAAGATGCGAAGGATTGAAGCCCTGTACAGCGTGACTCCCCCCTCCGTCCGGGCGGACCCATCGCGTCGGGTCGGCGGTCAGGACCGACCTGTGGGGTTCAGCGCCCACGCACTCCCAGCACGTGACGCGGCGGGTAGAGGCTCAGGCCGCCACGCGCAGCACGACGGCGGTGATGTTGTCGCGGCCTCCCGCCTCGAACGCGGCGGCGACGAGCGCGTCGCACGCGGCCTGGGCGGTGGGCACGCGCAGGAGCTCCATCAGCCCCTCCGGGCCCAGCGGCTCGTACAGCCCGTCCGAGCACAGGAGGAAGACGTCCCCGGGCTGCGTCTCCAGCCGCTGAAGCGTGGGCTCCGCGTTGTCGGTGCCCAGGGCGCGGGTGATGAGGTGGCGCAGGTTGGCCGGGTTGCCGGGCGGTTCGCGGCCCGCTGCGCGCAGCTCCTCGATGAGGGAGTGGTCGCGCGTGAGGGACTCCAGGCGGCCCTCGCGCAGGCGGTACAGGCGGCTGTCGCCCACGTGGGCCACCGCCGCGCCGCGCTCGCCCACCGCGAGCGCCACCACCGTGGAGGCCATCTCCCTGAGCTTGCCCACGCGGCGCACGCGCAGGGTGCGCTGGGCCAGCGCGGTGCACGCGGCCAGGTAGTTCTCCTCGCGGCTGCGCGCCGGGTCCACCGCGTCCGGCCAGGTGCCGTCGCGGTCCCGGTCCAGCCGGTCGCTGAACCCCGCGAAGGTGTCCACCACGCACTGGCTGGCGACCTCCCCCCCCTCCTGCCCGCCCAGCCCGTCCGCCACCACGAACAGCCCCCGTTCGGGCAGCACGCAGTACGCATCCTCATTGTGCGGCCGCCGCCCGATGTGGGTCTGCCCCGCGCTCTCGAATCGCATCACCACCGCCTCCTGGCTGGGCTCCCTGACAGCAAACGGGAGGCCAACGGCCCGGTCGCTTCCCCCTGAGGGCGCCCCCAGGGAGTTGTCGTCTGGAGAGAACGCGCGGGTGCGCCTTCCTTCCGTGCGTCCGCTCGCCCCTGTCCGAGGTCCGACGTTGCGGTCGCCTGCACCCCGTCCTCGCCAACGTCCGGGGCTCCCTGGAGGACAGGGCGGACATCGAGGGAGGACGCGGGGTCGGCGCCCCCGGGCGCGGCCAGGGTGGGAGTCATGGGCGCCGGTAGGATATCGGTCCTTCGCGGCGGATGGGGATTGCTCGCGTCCCCCTAGCAACTCCCGCCGGGCCCGGCGGACAATGCATGAGCCGCCCGACCTGCGGGCCATCACCCGAGGAGAACCATGACATCCATCCGCCGCGTGGGTTCTGGCATCTCGACGTCCCGGGCCTGGTCCATCTCCAACGACTTGGAGGTCACCGCCCCGGTGAAGCAGGAGCCCATGACGCCGGTGGAGCCGGTGCGGCGGGGCTTCTCCGACGCGAGCGACTTCAAGGCGGACGCCGACGGCGACCTGGCGGGCGCGCTGCTCGCGGACGTGGGGCTGACGTCGGACGCGTCCTCCCCGGAGGACTCGGAGTCCCGCGCCGCGCTGCTGGAGAACCCCCACCTGCGCACCTTCGCGGGGGAGAGCACCTTCGAGGCCTCCGCGCCCGCGTACGCGCAGCGGCTGGGCACGCCGCAGGCGTCCACGCCGATGCTCCAGGCGCGCCACTTCCAGCAGGCGGAGCGCCGCGCGGAGGCCCCGCCGGCGGATCCGTCCCTGGACCCCTCCGACATCCTGTCGCCCGACGAGGCCGCGTGGGAGCTCCAGAACCTGGACACCCAGCCGAGCACCGTCTCCACGAAGGAGGCCGAGGACCTGCTCTTCCTCCTGGAGTCCGGCGACCTGTCCGGCCTGAGCGACGAGGAGCTGGCCGCGCTGAGCGACGAGCTGGGCATGGAGGACGCGGACCTGGAGGCCTCCGGCGACGCGGACGGCCTGGAGGCGTCCGGTGCACCGGAGGATTCGAGCGACTTCCTGGCCACGATGGAGGACAGCGGGCCGGAGCTGCCGCGCGATGAAGCGCCGAGCACCCCGCCGTCGAGCGACTTCCTCGCGGACGCGGATGACTTCACGATGGAGGCCGTCCAGGCAGAGGCCGCCTACTCCGCGGCCTACGCGGAGGCCCTCACGACGGGCACGGCGCTGCCGCCCGCGCGGCGCGAGGTGCCTGTCTCCGAGCCGGAGCCCAGCGTCGTGGTGGCTCCCAACGCGGACGCCCAAGGCGTCGAGGCCCAGGACGTCGAGCGCCAGGACGTGGCGACCTCCAACGTGGCGGCCCAGGACGTGGCGGCCTCCCACGTGGAAGCCCGGGGCGCGGTGGCGCCCGACGTGGCGGCCCAGGACGTCGAGCGCCAGGACGTGGCGACCTCCAACGTGGCGGCCCAGGACGCTTCGCCCGCCGTCGCGGCGGCGGACGTCATCGAGGACGTGCAGGACGCCGACCTCGTGGAGATCGACGCGGCCCGGACGCCTCCGCCGCCTCCGGGCGAGTCCTGAGCCTCACCCGCGTCCCCGGCGCCCCCTGACGCTCAGGGCTCGGGCGTGTCCGCGAGCGCGGCGTCGAGCTGCTTCTGCGCCTCCACGACGTCCTTCTCCAGCTCGGTCATGTAGCGCTCCCGCTCCGGGCTCTGCCACTCCGCGTCCGAGAACTGCTGGAGCGTGTACTCGCGCGTGGTGTGCACGGGCCCGCGCAGCGTGGCCATCAGCTCGCGGTCCGGGTCGCCCATCTCCTTGAGCAGGAAGCCCTCCACGTCGCGCAGGGTCAGCGGGAAGGTGGGCTTGTCGTCCCAGACGACCTTGCCGAAGACGTTGAGCTTCACCTCCTGCGCCCCCTCCTGGAGCTCGTCGTTGAACGACAGCACCGCGAACGGCACGCCGCCCTCGTCGTCCAACCGTCCGGCCACCACGTACCGGCCCGCCTTGCGGACCTGGACGGCCAGGTACAGGTCCAGGGAGCCGTTCTCCAGCACCTCGCGCACCTTGCCGGTGAACGTGGCCGGCGGCGCGGGCGTGTAGAGCACGTCGAAGAACGCCGAGTCCTCCAGCGACCCCGAGCGCACGCGGAGGACCACGCGCAGCGTGCCGGAGAACATCGCGAAGCCCTGCTTCGACGGCTGGAAGAGGCCGGTGAGCACCCCGTCGCCCGCCACCGCGTCGCCGCCCTGCCCCGAGTCCACGAACGTCACCGGCACGCCCGGCACGCCCCCGCCGTCCGCCAGGTGGTCCGCCTCGTGCGCCAGCGCGGACACCACCTCGCACGGGCGCGGCGCGCGGCGCGCGTCCTCGCACGCCACGGTGAAGAGCACCGACTCGTCACCGACGACGAACACCTTGTCCTGCTTGAGCCGCAGCTGCACGTCCGACGTGCCGTCCTCCGAGGCCTTCGGGCTCAGCGGCCGCGTGCGCTCCGGCTCCGCCAGCTCCATCTGGTCCGGGTGCTCGCGGCTGGGCCGGGACTCGGGCGGGTAGCGCGTGGCCGCCACGTAGGACTCCAACGAGCGCTTCGCGCGCTCCAGCCGGTTCTGCCACAGCTCCCGGCGGGCCTCGCGCTCGCGGGCCTCCGGGCTGAGCAGCGACGGCGCGGTCGGCTCAGCCATGGGGGCCCTGCCCCCGCGCGCCGCCGGCGCCCGCTCCGCCTCACGGGGGTCGTCGGACACCGGGGCCGCGGAAGGCTCCGCGGCCCCCTCCAGCGCCTCGGCCCCTTCGCCTCCCTGCCACCAGAAGACCGCGCCTCCCACGAGCACCAGGGGCACGAGCGCAAGCAACCACCGGCCGTGGCGCAGCCGGAAGGCGGAGGGGGAGGGACCGCGGTCGGAGGTCATGGTCGGGCTTCGCCGGAGGGGGCGGGAGAAGCCTTCAATCTAGTACGCGTACCTGACCATGTCCTCGCGCACCTTGGAGACGATGCCGCCCCAGTTGCCGTTTGCGTAGTGATTGAACGATTCGCCGTCGTCGCGGAAGGAGACGGTGTGGTTGCTCCACTTCGCCCGGCCGTCGCTGCACGCGGACGTGCCCGTGTTGAGCGTGCCGCCGCAGAACCAGTCGCCCGGGTTGCAGTAGGACCCGTTGCCGCTGCCGGACACGCCGCCCGTGGAGTGGTAGGCCACCGCCTCGTCGTCCTGGCCCGGGAGGATGCCGGAGTACAGCGTGCCCTTGGAGCCGGCGAACATGTAGAACCACACATTGCGCGTGGTGTTGTGGTTGTACATGGCGCGCGCCGTGGTGGTGACCAGGTCGCTCACCAGCGGCTCCTTCACCGCCCAGTCCCCGTGGTCCGCCAGCTCGCTGCCGCCGCCCGCGCCGGACGCCACGTCCACGAACTTGATGTTCCAGCCCACCTGCGTGGAGGTGCCCACGTTGCCGCACTCGCCGTTGGCGTTGGGCGCGGCGTCCTTCACCTGCCGCTTGCTGCCGCCGTACAGCGACAGCGCGTAGCCGATCTGCAGGTCACCGGCGCTGTGCGCGGCGACGTAGCACCAGTTCGAGCCCGTGCAGAAGCAGTCCAGCGCGTTGCGGATGCGGTAGTTCTCCGAGCCCACGCGCTGCGTGCCGTTCCAGTTGACCGCCTTCTTGTTGACGCCCGCCGCGGTGGTGGACGGCCCCCAGTAGCTGAAGTCGGTGTAGTTGCCCGCCTTCGTCGAGTTGCCATTCCTGCCGTGGATCCACAGCGTGTAGTTCGTCGCGGCGGCCTCGGTGCCCACCAACAGCGTCGCGGCGGTGAGGGCCGCGCCAATCAGCATCTTCATCGGAGTGTGTCTCCTGGCCTCTCAGGGGGATGAGAGGGCTTCCGCACGGCCCCAGGCCGGGCGAGGGGACGACCACTCTAGGGGCTGTCTCCAGGAAACGCGATAAGCCGCAAGTCCAGCCGTCAGTGCAAACCCTGACGCACCGCGCCGGCTCGCGCGGTCACTCCAGCCGCGCCAGTGCTTCCGGCAGGTTGGCGCGGCCCAACCCCAGCCGGAAGTGATTGCCCGGAAAGCCATACACGTTGCCCGGCAACAGCAACACGCCCTCGAGGGTGAGCAGGGACTCGGTGAAACGTAACCGTGTCATGGGCCGCCCTATCGGATCGCTTGCGGGTCACCCGATCGGCTCGCGGTTTCGATCATGCCAAGGGGCCCGCGCGCTCGGGAGCGTCAAGGGTCGGCTTCGCCGAAACCTGAACGGTTCTGCGCCCCTGCCCCTCCCTCCGCGCGGGCGCAGGGCAACCGGCCGCCAGCGACCTGTGCTGATGGATCAGCGGATGCGATCCGTTCTGCCGACCCCGACGCGCTCCGTTACCCCGGTCTCTGCCCCCTGACGCTGGCCCTGCTGGTGGCGGGGCCGGCGCACGCCGAGGGCGAGGTGCTGGACGTGGCGCGCGCCACCGTGACGCTTCAGGACGGGCGCACGATGGTGGTGTCCGAGGGCTGTTGGTTGTCCACGGAGCGCTGCGTCCTCACGACCCGGGAGTCGCGGCGCCTGGAGGCGGAGAACGCGGAGCTGCGTCGGCAGTCCGCCCGCGTGCCCGTGGTGGCGGTGCTGGTGTCCGTGGCCCTCGGGACGGACGCGGGCTTCGCGGTGGCCCGACTCGCAAGGTGAGGTAGCCGCGCCCCACCTGCAATGGAGGCCTCCACGGCCTTTCCAGACGATGGCGGTTTCCACGTCTGGTAGGGTGCCGCGCCGGAGAGCCTCCGTTGCCGCGACTTGCCGCCCTTCTCGTCCTGCTGCTGGGGACTGCTGTCCCTGCTCAACCCGCCCCCGCCTCCCGCGAGCGCCAGGAGCGGCGCATCTCCCTTCCGGACAGCGCCTCGGAGCCCCTGCCGGAGCTGCGCGTCGCGGCGGGTGCGCTCACCGTTCTTGCCTTCGACGCGCCGTTGGACCGGGCCTCGGTGGAACTGGAGGGCCGCGAGCGGTTTCGATTCATCGATGTGGGGGAGCGCATGCTTGCGCTGGAGCCCGCGACCGACCTCCGGTCGGGTGAGCAACTCGGCCTTCGGATCCGCTTCGCGGATGGTGCCCGCCCCGAGCAGGCAGTCTTCGTGCTCGTGACCCAGCCGGTTGCGTTCGATGGTCGGGTTCAAATCTTCCGCCGAGCGCAGTCTATTCCCGCGCTTCAAGCGGAGTTGGCGGAGGTTCGTGCCGAGCTTGCCTCCCTCCGAGGGCGCAGCGAAGTGGCCAGCCCGGCAGGGCTCGCCCTGGCGGGGCTCTTGGACGAGGACGGGGTCGTTGCCAGGAAGCTTGAGTTGCAACTCAGGCAGGAGGGCCAGTCCTCGCTGCGTGTCATGGGCGGCTTCATCCTTCGCGCGCCCGCCTGGGGATTGGTGTCCGTAGACGTAATGAACTCAGGCAAGACGCCCTGGGCCCCGACGGAAGCGCGTCTCACCCATTCAACGGGGGGCGTACAGGTGCCGGTGCTCGGCGTTCGCATGAAGCAACCCCGGATTGGGCCCGGCGAAGTCGGCACCATCCTCGTTGAAGCGACGTCCGCGACTTGGAAGGCGGGGACGGTGTTCCTCCTGGAATTGATGGATGAGACAGGCACTCGTCGCCTTCTCGTTCCGCGTGTCGTGCTGTAGAGGGGCTGCCATGTTGACTGTCATCCACCATCCGGCATCGCTCCCTCCCGGCTACCTGTTTGACAGCTGGCGGGTGGTGAAGCTGCTGGGGGCGGGCACCTACGGCGCCGTCTACCGCGTGGAGAAGGGTGGCCAGCACTGCGCGATGAAGATCGCCATGCACCGGCCCGGGAGCGGCGACGCGGAGCAGGCGGACGCGAGGTTGATGCGCGAGGTCGGGTGCCTCGTCCACCTTCGTCACCCGAACATCGTCGGCATCCATGCCCACGGACGCTGGCCGGACATCCGCACGGGGTGGCTCTACGTCATCCTCGAATACGTGGATGGCTACACGCTGGCGGAGTGGGTGGAGAGGACGCACCCCACCTCGCAGGAGGTGGTCCGCGTCTTCGAGAAGCTCGCGGGCGCCATGGACTACATGCACGGGCGCGGCGTCTTCCACCGCGACCTGAAGCTCGCGAACATCATGGTGCGCGCCAAGGATAGCGAACCCGCCATCCTCGACTTCAGCGCGGGCGACTACACGCACGCCGAGGACTTGACGGACGCACCTCTGCCACCCGGCACACGCCGTTACCGCTCGCCCGAGGCTTCGCGCTTCTTCAAGGAGCACGGGGACGAGAAGGGCGCGCGGTACGAATTCAAGGTGACGGATGACGTCTACGCGCTGGGGGTCTGCCTCTATGACGTGCTGACGACGGCGGCACCTGCCAGTGGTTCCCCGAAGGCGACCGTCGAGGGACGCTGGGTGCCCAAGCCCGCTCGGGAGTTGAACGCGCGGGTGCCAGCGGGACTCAGTGACGTGGCGATGCGCTTCATCGCGCGCGAGCCTGAGCAGCGGCCATCTACGGCGGAAGTGATGCGGCGCGAGTTGGAAGCCCTGGCGGGCGAGGCGGGGCCGGAGTGGATCGTGCCCGTGCACATCCCCTCGTTGAAGCCTCCTCCAACTCCGGCTTCCAACACGGATGAGGAGACGCCTCCTGAGCGCCGCGCGAGACGCGCCCGGGCGGTGGATGCCGGGGTGGCCCTCCTCGTCGTGGCGGCCGTGGCAGGGGCCTTCGTGTGGCTGCGCCCCACGCCTCCGCCGCCCGTCCACAAGGAAATCTCAGGGCGTCCGGCTGAGCCCGCCGTGCCGAGGGATGCGGGGGTCGCCTCCCTCGTGCCCTCTGTCTCTCCCCCCGGTGCGGGGGACGCGGGCCTCGCAGCTGACGCAGGCGACATGCTGACCGCGTCGTCCCCTGGGGTAGTTTTGCCCCCACTTGAATCTGTCCGGAAGGAAAGCTCCGCCGCGAAGCGTGCTCCCATCGTTGCAAGCCCGTCCACCTCCCTGGACAAGAAGGCCCCCGCCACCAGCGCCAGGGCGGAGTTCCTCGCGAAGTGCGCTGCGGCGAGCGCCGCCGTGGCCTTGCAACTCGGCTGCCCCAGCAGCGCCCAGGTGCGTCCCGAATCAGGGGCGTGCCCCGAGGAAGCACGCAACGCCATGTTCAATGCGCCCAATGAGGGAGGGCTTCTCCTGACGACACGGTCAGCAGTGGACCTCACCATCGACAAGAGCCAGCCGGGCTATCCGGGGGATGAGGGTGTCTTCAGGGATGGGCCCGTGACAGGAGTTGTCTATGGGGGCAACCGAGGAATTCCCAAGGGGACGGTACTCTATGGGCGCGCGTGGACCGGCGACGGAACGTTCCTCCTGGTCCGCTACACCGAGGCGCGCTTCCCGGATGGGCGCACCCTTCCTGTGTGCCTTGCGATTGGGAAAGACGGCCCGCAGGAAGCATGGCCGGGCTCCAAGCCCGGAGCCGTCCTCTACTCTCGTGCTGCGGTGGCATATGTCGTGGACCGCTGGCCCTGATGCCGCTCCCAACCGCGCTGGGACGGTGGCCCAGACCAACTGGGCGCCCATCCTGGGTCAAGAGTTCCAGGAGCTTACGAAGTCAGATGTAAAGGCAATTTGCATTTCGAGAATAGCAACGGACTCAGAGTGAAGACAGGCGCGTGAGCGTGGCTACCCGTGGCGTCATTCACGCCAGGAGGCGCAAAAGGTAGCTTTCCGTCTGCCTTTGCGCGGCTCCCTCGCGCAGGCATTCAGGAGCCCCTTCATGTCCCGTGGTGTTGACCTCCGGCTCGCCGGGGGCACGGTCCTCTTTTCCCACGAGGGAACCGCCTACGAGTTCTTCCAGGACCTGGGCACTGGCCGCAACGGCGAGCGCGTGCTGTTCGCCCGACCACGGACGCCCTCCGGCTACCGGGGCAAAGTCCTGGTGAAGTGCGTCCCCCTACCGCAAGGGCCCGCCACGGACGAGTTCCTCCGTGCCCGCGCGCGGCTGGAAGAGGAGGTGCAGCTGGCGCGATTCCTCCAGCACCCCAACATCGCCCGCGTCCATGGCCTCTTCGAGATGAAGTTTGGAGAGGTGCTGGGCCTGGGGGCCGTCATGGAGTGCGTGGAGGGCTTCAGCCTGAATACGCTCCTCACCATCGCCCAGACACGCGGACGCTACTTCTCCGAGTCCTTCGTCCTCTACGTCGGGGCGGAGGTGGCGGCAGCCCTGGCGCATGCGCATACCCGCACGGACGACGCCGGCAACTCGCTGGGCATCGTCAACCGCGACATCAACCCCGGGTGCATCCGCCTGCGGCCCAGCGGGGGCGTGGCGCTGACGGACTTCGGCGTCGCCTGCTCCAAGCTGCAAGGGCGCCTCGCCACGACGCTGCCGCGTCCCCCGGGGGATGTCATCTACGCCTCGCCGGAGGCGCTGCTGGGAGAGGCGACGGACGCGCGCGCGGACCTCTTCTCCCTGGGGCTGGTGCTGCTGGAGTTCGCCACGGGCCGGCACCTCTACTACCCGGGGAACCTCAAGCAGGAGGAGGGCCCACGACTCTCGCGGGAGCAGCGTCAGCGCGTGCTCGCGGCCCTGGCCACGACGATGGAACTCCACCTGCCGCCCTTCGTGGAGGACGCCATCCGGCACGCCATGACGTACCGGGCGAAGGACGTGGCGAGCGCCACCTTCGGCCTGTCCCAACTGCTGCGCACCGTCTTCCACCGGCTGCTGTGCCGCGAGCCGGCCTCGCGTTTCGCGACGGCGGCGGCGCTGGAGGTGGCGTTGCGTGCGCAGCTGGCGCAGAGGGGCGGGTACGGCGCCACCGAAGCGGTGAAGGAGGTGGAGGCCGCGCTGTTTGAAGGCGGTGAGGCGCTGGAGGAGTTGGACTTGATGGAGGACGAGGGCGGCATCGTCCCGGCCTTCCCACCGCTGAGCCAGGACGACATCCGCACGGAGCCCCGACCCCTGCGTAGCGCGGACGAGACGACGACGGAGCCGCAACCGGGCGCCCTGCGCCTGACGAGGCATTAGCACCCGCTGGCCCGAGGCGGCTGGCACCCATTCCTTTCAATCCTGAGTCATGACGCGCGGCCGGCTCCAAGCCGAGCTGGACGTCAGACGTGTGTCCTTTGCTCCCCTCACTGGGGGCATTGCTGGGAGGCGTGTATGCGAATGACGAGACGTTGGGCGGTATGGCTGTGGCTGCTGTGGCCCGTGTCCGCGTGGGCGGAGGACGTCCCGGAGGTGCCGCCCGTGGAGGAAGACGCGCCTCCTGGCGAAGACATCTCCTTTCCGACTCCGGAGGAGGTGTCCCGGACGTCGTCCCAGGAGCGGCCCTGGAACTACCTCACGCGCGTGGAGGCGGGGCCGTGGGCGCTGTGGCCCCAGCGCGGGGGCGAAGCCGAGGGCTTCATGCAGGTGGAGCCGATGCTGGTGCTGGACGGCGGAGAGAAGTTCGGCGCCAACCTCGGAGCCCCAGTGCGCTTGCGCCTCTGGGGTGGGGAGGCGGGCGCGGGAAGGGTGCGGAAGGAGGACTGGGACAGCCTCTCGGACTTCGGACAGCTGGTGAGGGCGCTGAAGCTGGGGGCAGATCACCTCGACGACCTGAGTCCCAAGATCTGGTTCGAGAAGTCGGGAGCAAAGGCGCTCGTTGATCAAGCCCAGCGTCAGGTGGCAAAGGGGCCTGCGGGCATTCCCATCAGGTGGCATATCGCGGAGCAGAAGACTGCCGCAGCCATCAAGGAACTGTTGGAGGGGAAGGGCATCACCGAAATCGAGATCGTTTTCACCCCTCCACTCCCATAAGGGGCAGTAGGTCATGAATGAGAACTACTACGCAGGCGCGTACTGGGGTGCGAGGAAGGAGACAGCGGAGCAATGTGCCGAGCGTGCCGAGATACTCTTCGGACTCCTTTCCCGCGCTGACCCATCGTTCGCTCGTTGGTTCCGACAGGGACGGTCGCGCAAAGACGCCTTGAGCCGCCCCATCGAGACCACCCGAACGACACTTGAGAAGCTTGTGCGGCAGGGAAAGGATCGGGTTGTTGAGGAACTCGGATTCCGTTTCAGCGCGTGGAATGGCGCAAGTGACGATGATGCGACGGGCTTGGAAGTGACGTGCGGTGGCTATTCCGAAAGGGTGCACAACTTCTGTTACTTCCAGCTCCCGAAGCAGGGGCCGAATGCGGAGCGGATCCTCACCGCATCTGTCCTGAGCACCATGCTGAGGAGCATGGCGCTTTCCTGGGAGCCAGCCTTCGCTGTCGCTACCTCACCAGCTCATCGAGACATGGTCACCGCGAGTCCCAAGCCAGGAACTTTCGTGGCGTGGATCACGTATCTGTCAGCTCGGCGTGGGAAGGTCCCTCCTCTGCCTGCCCCGGTTCACACCGAACCAGTGGAGGATAAGGGGACGCTCATCGTCCTCACGCCTGAGCGCTTCACGGTCCGCAACCCGGAACATGTGGCGATTGCAGAGCGAGTGCGGGAGTTACTGGAGCAAGGCGGGCTGCTGAAGCCCCTTTCGTCAACGTAGGCGTCAGTTCTTCCTGTCTGCATGCAGCAGTCGGCTGCGGGGACTGTTTCATGCAGCTCGCGGCGCTTCTGGCGGCAGAAGGAGCAATGGCCCTGTCCCCGTGTCCCGAATGCGGGCTCGTGGGACGGAGACCTGCCCCATCAAGGGGCAAGGCAGCTTCTACGAAGGAGGGCTCCTTCGCCCCAGGCATTCTGAATCTCGCCTCGACGTAACAACGAAATAACAACGGGGCGCGGCCGGAACCGGACTTCTGCGACCAGTGGTGGGCCGCCAACCCCGCGATTCAACAGAGCCTCGACGGGGCATGGAGACTTCCCTCCTGCTCGGAGAAGAGGTGGACGCCGCGCGCCTCGCACAGCGCGCACAGCGCCTGGAAGGTGGCGCGGTCCGGCAGCGAACCCGTGGGGTTGTGCGGGAAGTTCACCACGACCATGCGCGTGTCCGGGCGCAGCGCGGCGGTGAGCGCGTCCAGGTCCAGCGCCCAGCCGCCCTCCTCCCGCAGCGGCAGCAGCGTCACGTCCGCGCCCACGGCGCGCGCCACTTCGTACAGCGACTGGTAGCCCGGCCAGGTGACCACGGCGTGCGTGCCGGGCCCCAGCTGCACGTTCATCGCGACGAAGAGGGCCTCCTGCGCGCCCGCGAAGGTGAGGACGTCGTCGGGGGACAGGCCCGGGTACATCCCGGCGATGGCCTCGCGCAGCGCGGGCAGGCCGGGCGCCTCCGTGTAGCCGAGCGTCAGCCCGTCCCAGCGCGCGCGGTCCTCCGGCGACGCGAGCGCCAGCAGGTCCGCCATGCGCCAGCCCTCCACGTCGGAGGAGCACAGCAGGTAGGGCGCGGCGAACTCCCAGCGCGCGAAGTAGCGCTCCAGCTCGAAGTCGGGGATGCGCATCACGGCCTCCATGCCCGCCTGCCCACCGGAGGGCCGAGCGGGCCACCACACCTTGCCGGGCAGACGAGCGGACGGGCGCGAAGCCGGGAGCAACCGGTGGCGCATGCATAGCTTGAGTCGCGTCCCGTTGAAGCGCTTTCCACTTCCCAGAGGGAGTCCGCATGGCCTCGACGAAAATCCCGCTCACGCTCCTGGACCCGGAAGGCGGGTGGGTGAACGCCCCCGTCCACGTCTCGGAGCTCGATGGACTGCCCGTCCTCCTCCACTTCTGGACCCTGGACTGCGAGGACTGCGCCGCGCAGTTCGAGGCCATCAACCAGTGGGTGGTGGACTACGGGCCCAAGGGCCTGAAGGTCATCGGCGTGGACGTCACCCACTCCGACCCGGAGCTGCGGGACACCAACAAGGTGGAGGGCTTCGCGCGCGAGCACGGCCTGCGCCATCCCATCGCCATGGACGACGGCTCCCTGGCCCGGGCCTACGGCGTGGACAAGCACCCCGCCTTCCTCCTCTTCGGCCCGGATGGCCGGCTGAAGAACCGCATCAGCGGCAAGGACGCCCTGCGCCGCATGCGCAAGCTGCTCCAGGACCTGCCCGGCCAGGAGCCGCCCGCGCTCCACGGCGAGGTGTCCCGCGAGCAGGAGGACCAGGTCGCGGCCTCCCATCCCTGACGTTCCACCCCACTCCCCTGGAGGGTCTCACCATGGCTGACAGACGACACACCGAGCGGAGGGGCCTCTCCCTGGGCGCGCTCGCCGCGGGGGTGGGGGCCGTGGTGGGCCTGAAGCGCGCCCTGCGCGCGCGCTACAGCTTCAAGGGCAGGACGGTGCTCATCACCGGCGGCTCCCGGGGCCTGGGGCTGGTGATGGCGCGCCTGTTCCTGAAGGAGGGCGCGCGCGTGGCCATCTGCGGGCGCGACGTCGACTCGCTCCGGCGCGCCCACGCGGACCTGGAGCAGCTGGGCGGCGAGGTGCTGTCCCTGCGCTGCGACGTGCGCGACCAGGTGCAGGTGGACGCGATGGTGGGCGCCGTCCATGAGCGATGGGGCGCGGTGGACGTGCTCATCAACAACGCGGGCGTCATCATGGTGGGCCCGCTGGAGTCCATGACGCTGGAGGACTTCGAGGAGGCGGTGGACATCCACCTGTGGGGGCCGCTCTACACGACGCTCGCGGTGGTGCCGGCCATGAAGGCGCGCGGCGAGGGCCGCATCGTCAACGTGTCCTCCATGGGCGGCAAGCTGAGCATCCCGCACCTGGTGCCCTACTCCGCGAGCAAGTTCGCGCTGGTGGGCCTGTCGGACGGGCTGCGCACGGAGCTGGCCCAGGACGGCATCCGCGTGACGACGGCGTGCCCGTCCCTCATCCGCACCGGCAGCCCGCGCAACGCGACCTTCAAGGGCGACCATGAGAAGGAGTACGCGTGGTTCCACGTGGGCAACTCGATGATGGGCCTGTCCATGAGCGCGGAGCGCGTGGCGCGCAAGATCATCGAGGCGTGCCGCCGGGGTGACGCGGAGGCGCTGGTGGGCATGCCCGCGAAGCTGGGGGCGGTGGGCCGCGCGCTGGCGCCCAACCTCACCGCGCGCGTGCTGGACGTCGCCAACCGGCTGCTGCCCCAGGACAGCACCCCGGAGCGTCACAAGGGCAGCGAGAGCGAGACGCCCCTCACCCGCTCCTGGCTCACGGAGCTGAGCCGCCGCGCGGCGGAGCGCAACAACGAGAACGGGGTGTCCCTCCACTGACGCCAGGGACACCCCGGTGGACGGCGGCTACGCCTTGCCGTCCATCTCCGCCAGCTCCATGCGCCAGTGGCCGCGGTGCTCGTAGGCCTGCGCCAGCTGGTCGTTCAGCGCGGAGAGCATCCGCGTGTTCCCGTCCTGCTCATAGCCCTTGAGTGCCTCCGCGCAGGCGGGCACGCGCGCGAGGAACGTCCGCAGCGCGTCCAGGCTCAATTCCTTCACATACATCCCATACCCGAGCTTCTCCAGGTACAGGGCGTTGAGCACCTGCTCGAACTGGCCGCCCACGGGGATGCTGAGCACCGGCTTGTGCAGGTAGACGGCCTCGCTCATCAGCGTGTAGCCGCCGCCCGCCACCACCGCGCGCGCGGTGCGCAGGTCGTTGATGAAGCCCGCCTCACTGAAGGGACGGTAGGTGAGGTTGCCCTCCACCACGTCCTCGGTGAGGTCGCGGCGCAGGCCATACACGCGGCACGGCACGCCGGACTGCTTGAGGATTTCAGGCAGGTGCGTGTTCGTCGTCGCCGTCTGGTACACCAGCAGGTGCTCCCCGGCCTCCGGCTTCGACGCCAGGATCTCCGGCCGCAGGATGGACGGCGCCAGCGTGGTGCGGCGCTTGCGCAGCGGCGGGTAGAAGAACGAGGTGATCAGATAGTGGAAGGCCCCGGGCAGCTTCGCCTTCACGATGGCGCGCGTGGCCTCGAAGCTCTCCTCGTGGCCCGCGAGCAGCGCCGGGTCGTGCTGACAGCGGTTGATGACCTGCATGTTGTCCACGCTGATGACGGGCAGCCGGTGGTTCTTCGCGAACAGGTAGCTGAACGTCTCGAAGTCGCTCACCACCACGTCGGGCTTGAAGCCCTCCACCAGGTCGAAGTACTGGCGCACGTTCTGCGGCCAGCCCTTCACGGCGCCCTGCAGATTCTGAAGCACCGTCTGCCACTTCTTCACCGAGTTGCCTTCGTAGGCGATGGTCAGCCCCCAGATGCCGTGCACGTTCTGGAAGCGCTGGGCCAGGTAGTGCTGCGCCCGCCCGGACACCACGATGTGGACCTCGTGTTCCTTCGTCAGCGCCTCCAGCAACACGCGCGAGCGCGTGGCGTGGCCCATCCCTTCGCCGACGACCCCATACAGGATTCGCATGGTCCGGAAGCATACGTCCGCGCCCCCCTCCCCTGTCCCTTCCCGCCCGGGACGATGCTAGGCCTCCGGGTCCATGACCTCCCTGCCCTCGAACCGGGGTGCCTCCGTCCTGCGCGCCGCGGCGCTCGGGCTGGTGGCCGGCCTGCTCCTGGGCGGCCTGGGGCTGCTCGTCCTGGGCGTGAAGCCCCTCCTCGCCCCCTCGGACTGCGCCGGCCTGTCCGGCCAGGAATGCCAGCTCATCCGCGAGGCGGAGCGCGACCTGGGCCGGATCCAGACGCTCTGCGGCGGCGCGCTCGTCGCGCTGGGCGCCGCCCTCTTCGCCCTCACCCGCCCGCGTCCCCCCGGGGACGCGCCTCCCCGCCCGCCGGACGGCCCGCATGGTGACGCCCGATGACTCCAGCGTTTGAGAGGCCAAGGATTTCCGCCGCGCCGCGCAAGGGGCCGGGTGCTCTTCCCCGTAGGCCATTTTCGCGCGAGGGGTAGGACTCCTAATTACCACTGGCCCGGCCATTAGGTTTGGGGGTAGGAGACGGCCATGCAGCTCGAATCGTTGAAGATGTTCTGTGACGTGGTCGAGACGGGCTCCTTCTCGCGCGCGGCGCAGCTCAATCACGTGACCCAGTCGGCGGTGAGCCAGCAGATTCGCGCCCTGGAGAACCGCTACGAGCAGAAGCTGCTCTCGCGCAGCGCGCGGCAGGTGACGCCCACGCCGGCGGGCGAGCGCCTGTTCCGGGGCTGCAAGGAGATCCTCGCGCGCTTCGCGGAGGTGGAGCAGGAGATCCGCGAGCAGGCCACGGAGGTCCAGGGCGCGACCACGGTGTCCACCATCTACTCGGTGGGCCTGCACGAGCTGAACGTGGTGCAGAAGCAGCTGCTCAAGACGCACCCCAAGGTCAACATGCGCCTGAACTACCGGCGCAATGATCAGGTCTACGACGACGTGATCCTGGGCGCGGCGGAGATCGGCATCGTGGCCTATCCGCAGCCGCGCGCGGGCGTGGACATCCTGCCGTTCCGCGACGACAAGCTGGCGGTGGTCTGCTCGCCCCAGCACGCGTTCGCCACCAAGGCGAAGGTGAGCCTCACCGCGCTGTCGGGCGTGCCCTTCATCGCCTTCGACCGCGAGGCCCCCACGCGCAAGGCGCTGGACCGCCTGTTCCGCGAGAAGAACATCGACATCAACCCGGTGATGGAGATGGACAACGTGGAGACCATCAAGCGCGCGGTGGAGATGGGCCTGGGCGTGGCCATCCTCCCGGTCGCCACGGCCCACGCGGAGATCAAGGGCGGCTCGCTGGTGTCCAAGCCCTTCGCCGAGGGGCCGGTGTCGCGCCCCATCGGCCTGCTCATCCGCAAGGGCAAGTACCTGGACCGCGCGTCCGCCGCGGTGCTGGAGGCCTTCAAGCAGGCCGCCCTGCTCCCGCAGGAGGACTGAGGCCCTCAGTAGAGCTTGCGCAGCCGGGCCGCGAAGAACCCGTCGAAGCCCTCCGGCCCGGGCAGCGTGCGCAGCCAGGCCTGCGCGAGCGGCAGCTTGAGGCCGGGCAGCACGGGCGGCTCGGCCGTCCACTCCGGGTGGCTGCGCAGGAACATGTCCACCTGGTCCTGCCCCTCCTGCGGCTCCGGCGTGCACACCGCGTACACGAGCAGGCCCCCCGGCGGCACCGCCTCCTGGCAGTTCTCCAGGATGCGCCGCTGGAGCGCGGCCAGCCGGCCCACGTCCTCCTCCTTGCGGCGGTATCTCAGCTCCGGGTGCCGGCGCAGCGTGCCCAGGCCCGAGCACGGCGCGTCCACCACCACGGCGTGGAACCCGCCCCAGGCCTCGGGGAACGGCTCGGACGCGTCGTGCGCGAACGCCTTCAGGCGGCCGGACAGCCCCAGCCGCTGGGCCTCCGCCTCGATCTTCCGCAGCTTGTTGGCGTGCAGGTCCACCGCGACGACCTCGTGCGTCTCCGCCTGGTGGCAGGCCTTGCCGCCCGGCGCCGCGCACGCGTCCAGCACGCGCGCCGTCTCCGGGATGGCGCCATAGACGCCCACCAGCTGCGCGGCCTCGTCCTGCACCTGCCACAGCCCCTCCGAGTAGCCGTACACGTCCTCCACGCGGCCCACCGACGGCAGGGCGATGCCCACGGGCGAGGCCTCCGTGGCGCGCGCGTCCACGCCCACGTCCTTCAGCTGCGCGAGCAGCGCGTCGCGCGTCACCCTGGCGCTGTTGGCGCGGATGACGACGGGGGGCGGCTGGTTGTTGGCGACGAGCATCGCCTCCGCGCGCTCGGGGCCGAACTGGCGGATCCACCGCTCCACCAGCCAGCGCGGGTGGCTCTCGCGCACGGACAGGTACTCCCCCCGGTTCGTCTGCGCGGGCAGCGGCGGCGCGGGCAGCTCGGACAGCTTGCGCAGGATGGCGTTGACGAAGCCGGCCGCGCGCGCCAGACCCACGTCCTTGAGGGCCTGGACCGTCTCCGCCACGGCGGCGCGCGCGGGCACGCGGGTGTGGAAGAGCTGATAGGCCCCGATGCGCAGGGCCGCCAGCACCTTGTCCTCCAGCGCGTCCAGCTTGCGGTCCGCGAAGCGGGTGATGGCGTAGTCCAGCGCGAGCTGCCGACGGGTGGCGCCGTAGGTCAGCTCGGTGACGAGCCCCGCGTCGCGAGGGTCCTTCGGCGGCGTCTCCGACAGGACCGTGTCCAGCACCACGTTGAGGTACGCATCCGTGGCGCGCACGCGCGCGAGGATGTTGATGGCGAGGATACGGGCGTTCATCCTTCTTCCAGCCGGGTCATCAGGTCCACCAGTTGCTCGTCCGTCATCCGCGTCGCGGGCAGATGGGACAGGGTGAGGCTCTGGAGGCTGTCCTCCAGCAGCTCGCGGTGGCCGCTCTCCGCCGGCTCACCACGCTGGACCTGCTGATACTTCGCGCGGGCCCAGCTGGCCAGCTCCGCCTCACTGAGCCGCCCGGCCAGCCGGTCCGCGATCTTCTGGCGCACGAGCGCCCGCGTGAGCAGGTCCGACGCGGGCGTGGCCCCGCCCTTCCCCCCGCGGCCCAGCGTCTTGCCCGCCCGCCCCTCCACCTTCACCACCGTGGGCGTGGACTTGCGGCCCAGCGTCTTCAGCGGCCCCCCGGCCTCCGCCGTGCGCCGGAGCGAGCGCGCGGGCGCGGGCAGCGGCGTGGGCGCCGGCAGGTCGACCTTCTTAAGCGGGTGCACGCGGCCCACCAGCTTGGGCTTCGGGCGCGAGTCCTCGTCCTCGTCCGCCGCGGCGCCCTTCTTGCGGCGCCCCAGCGACTTCACCGGCCCGGGGATGGCGGGGTGGAAGATGCCGCTCGCGAACGTCTCCAGGGCCTGGATGTACGGGTCGAAGCCGTGCAGTCCCAGCACCTGCATGGCGCACGCCTCCGCCACCACGGACTCGCGGGCGGGCGGCTTGAGCAGCACCTCGATGGCGGGCAGCCCCACGGCCTCCAGCGCCTCCTTCAGCGCATAGGACGTGAAGTAGCCCGCCGGGTTGATGAGGATGCCCTCCACGTTGTGGCGCTCGGCGTGGAGCGTGTCGATGAGGACGCCCTCGTGGTTGGACTGGACGATGGTCAGCTCCAGCCCCAGCGCCTTCGCCTTCGCGCGCAGGGCCGCGTCCAGGTCCGTGAGGCGGCCTCCCGCGACGTCCTCGCGCTCGCCCAGGAGGTTGAGGTTCGGCCCGTGCAACACCAGCAGCTTCATGCCCATCCGTGAGACTCCATCACGCGAGGATTCCACATGGCGCCCGGAAGCGCGCTCACGACGTGAACGGCTGACTGCCCGGCTGCAATCTGTTTCCGGCCAGGAAGTCCGCCGCGCGCATCACCCGCTTGCCCTCCGGCTGGACGTCCAGGAGGACGACCGAGCCCTCGCCGCAGGCGACCTCGATGCCCTCCGGGCCCGCGGACAGCACCGTGCCGGGCGCGCCCTTCCCCTCCGCGGCCCGCATCCGGTGCACCTTGAAGACCTTGCCACCCAGCAGCGTGTACGCACCGGGCCACGGCGTGAAGGCGCGCAGGCGGCGGTCCAGCTCCACCGCCGGCCTGGCGAAGTCCAGCTTGCCGTCCTCCTTGTCGATGATGGGCGCCAGCACCATGCCCTCGGACGGCTGGGGCTGGGGCGTCAGCTCGCCGCGGAGGTAGCGCGGCAGGGACTCGCGCAGGAGGTCGCCGCCCAGCGCGGACAGCTTCGCGTGCAGCGTGGCGCTCGTCTCGTCCGGGGCGATGGGCAGCCGCTTCATCGCGAGCACGGGGCCCGTGTCCAGGCCCTCGTCCATCACCATCAGCGACACGCCCGTCTCGCGGTCGCCGTGCGCGATGGCCCACTGGATGGGCGCGGCGCCCCGGAAGCGCGGCAGCAGCGACGCGTGCACGTTCACGCAGCCCTTCGCGGGCAGGGACAGCAGGTCCTTGGGGAGGATCTTCCCGTAGGCCGTCACCACGCAGACGTCGGGGGCGTACTGGCGCAGCTCCTCCGAGAACGGCGGCGTGCGCAGCTTCTGCGGCTGGAGCACGGGGATGCCCTTCTCCAGCGCGCGCGCCTTCACGGGCGGCGCGGTGACGGCGTTGCCCCGGCCCCTGGGCTTGTCCGGCTGGGTGACGACGGCCACGACGTCGCCCACGTCGAAGCAGGCCTCCAGCGAGGCCACGGCGAACTCGGGCGTGCCCATGAAGACGATGCGGGGTCGGCTGCTCATGTGAGGGAGGTCTCGCGTGTGAAAGGGGAGGGGCTCAGGCCACGGACTTGAAGGCGGCGGGCGGCGCGGAGGTGTCCACGGCCTGGCGCTTGCGCGCGCGCAGCGCCTCCAGCGTGGACAGGGCCTCGCGCGCCTCCGGGGTGGTGGCCAGGTCCTTGAGCGCGTCCAGCACCTTCTCCAGCGCCAGCGCCTCGTCCGCCTCGCGCTGGCGGATGCGGTCCACCGCCTCGCTGAAGCGCGCGAAGAAGGCGCGCAGCTCGTCCTTGCGCCGCAAGGGGCGCAGGCGCGGATAGCGGCCCGCCGCGAGCGCCGCGACGTAGAGGCTCATCACGTGGACGGGCCCCGCCACACGGTGCGTGAAGAGCAGCCCGAACAGCCCGAGCGCGACGCCCAGCCCCACGGTGGCGACGCCGGTGAGCCACCAGAGCGTCTCCTCGCCGGACAGGCCCCCTTCGGCGGACATGCGGTGCACCTGCTGGGCGAGCACGCCGAACAGCAACATGCTCCCAGCGCCCATGCCGGTGAGCAGCAGGATGTATTTGAGCTGGAATTCTCGGTCGAGCAGGTACGTCCGACGCACGAGGGTCGGACGCGACGCGTTACGACTGTCATCGGCAAGGGCCATGTCGTTGACCAGCGTACCCCAGGAGGTGGGGGAGGTTTGCGTCCTTCGTGTGGACAGGTCTACACCCGACGAAAGCCCAGACGTTCGGACGCAAAGGAGCCCCATGTCCCGCTCACTCGTCGCCCTGTCCCTGGTGGTGTCCTGTCTCGCCCTGGGGGGTTGCAAGAAGGAGGACCCCACGACACCGGAGTACTGGCAGTCCAGCCTGGAGGCGGCGCGGCGGCCCGACGACAAGGTGCGAGTGATTGAGTCCCTGCGCACGTCGGGCAACGTCAATGACCAGTTCCTGCCCTTCCTGCACGCGCGGCTGGCCTCGGAGCGCCGGCCGGAGGTGAAGGCGGCGGTGGCCCGGGTGTTGGGAGACCTGCACCACCCCACGTCGCTGGAGCCGCTGACGGCGGCGCTGGACCCGGGGGCGGCGGACGTGCCCGCGCAGCAGGTGAACAAGGCGGTGGTGGGCGCGCTGGGGCGGATCGGGGATGAGCGCGCGGTGCCGTCGCTGGTGCCGCTGCTGCGCAGCAAGGACAACTACACGCTCATCGAGGCCATCCAGGTGCTGGGCGCGCTGAAGGCGAAGCCGGCGGTGGAGCCGCTCATCCAGCTGGCGACGGACGAGGCCGCGGAGCCGTTCCTCAACAAGAAGGCCATCGAGGCGCTGGGGCAGATTGGGGATCCGCGCGCGGTGCCGGCGCTGATGCGCACGCTGACGAAGGAGCGCCGGGGCGTGTCCTTCTACGTGGAGAGCAGCTTCGCGCTGTTCCAACTGGGCGCGCCCGCGGCGGACGCGCTCTTGCCGGTGCTGGAGGGCAAGGACGCGGAGCTGCTCACGTGGGCGAAGGCGCAGGGGGTGAACCCGGCCAGCTATCCGATGAAGGCCGCGCAGGTCCTGGGCGACCTGCGGGAGAAGCGCGCGGTGCCGTCGCTGTTGAAGCAGCTGGCGTTCACGCACTCGGATCCGCAGATCCAGGCGCTGGTGCGGATGCAGGCGGCGGACGCGCTCGGGAGGATGCGCGCGCAGGAGGCGGTGAAGCCGCTGGCGGGGCTCGTGGGCGAGCCGGATCCGACGGTGCGGGACGCGTACGTCCGGGCGCTGACGCTGCTGGGCAGCCGGGACGCGCTGCCCGCGCTGGAGAAGGCCGCGGGCACCGGAGACTGGTACGCGCGGGAGATCGCCGTGAAGGGCATCGCGCTGCTGGGGGACGCGCGGGAGCAGCCGCTGCTGGCGAAGCTGGTGGCGGCGGAGCCGGCGCGCACGGCGGCGGACTGCAAGGAGACGGGCGAGGAGGGCTGCGAGGACGCGGCGGCGCTGGGCAAGAAGCGCGCGGAGCAGCTCCAGGGATATGGGGCGGTGCTGGAGGCGGCGCAGGCGTGCAGCGGTGACGCGGGCTGCTGGTCGCAGCGGCTGCCCGGGGCGAACGCGGCGCTGTTGCAGCGCGCGGCGCTGGAGCTGGGGCGCTCCGGCGCGGCGGACCAGGGCCCGGCGCTGGCGACCCGGCTCACCGAGCGCGACACCGAGGCGCGCGCCACGGTCATCCAGGCGGTGGACTGGCTGGCGGACGCGCCCGGCGCGGCGAAGAAGCTGCGCGAGGCGTCCCTGCCCGCGCTCAAGAAGCAGCTGGAGGACGAGAAGGGCAACTCCAACTTCGTGCGCGTGAACGAGGACCTGCGCCGGCTGCTGGTCAAGCTGGAGCGGGCGTAGCGCGAAGCTCCGACGCATGCGGCGCGGGCCGTCGCATGCGTCGTGTCACGCAGCGCCGGCCTCCGAGGCACGCGGCGCGGGCCACGCCGCACGCGCCGTGCCAGGCGGAAACGGGCGCGGCGCCGGCCTCTGGGCCCGCGGCGCGCGAGGCACGCGTCATGTCACGCGGGAGCGGGCGCGGCGCCGTCCTCGGAGGCGCGCAGCGCGGGAGGCATGCGCTCCACCGCGTGCTGGAGCACGCCCAGCTGGCGCACCAGCCGCGCCACCTGCGTGCGCGCCAGCGCGTCGGCGCCTCCGAAGTCCGGCGCCACGCGCTTGAGCGCGGACGGCGCACGGCGCGCCACCAGCGCCGCGCTCAGCTCCTCCAGCGCGTCCGTCACGTAGCGCACCACCGGCCCCAGGTCCGACTCCGGATGCCAGGCCCGGCTCGCCGCCAGCGCCGTCACCGCCGCCGTGAAGCGCCGCGCGTAGGTGATCAACGCCATCCCCGGCTCCAGCTCCTTCGACGGCCCCTTCCACTCGCTGAGCAGCCGCTGGAACGACGCCTCCGCGGACAGCAGCGCCACGCCCACCTTGCGCCGGGCCTCGCGCAGCGCCACCTCCGTGACCGCCGGCGTCCGCGCCACCTCGCGCAGGTATTCCTGGTCCGCCTTCAGCACGCAGGCCACCTCCTCGCCGAAGCGCACGTGCTCGGGGCTCGGCCACAGCAGCCGCATGCCCACGAGCGCCAGCCCGCCGCCCAGGAGCGTGTTCAGGATGCGCACGCCCGCGAGCCGCCAGTCCCCCGTCTGGAGCTCCGCGAGCAGCACCAGCGCCGGCGCCAGCAGCACCTGGAACACCGTGAAGCTCAGCGGCCGCATGCTCACCGACACGCAGACCAGCAACGCGATGGCCGCGAGCAGCATCCACCGCTCGGGCAGCACGTGCACCAGCCCCATGGCCACCACGCTGCCCAGGAACGTCCCCGCCACGCGCTGCAGCCCCTTCTCCGTCGTGAGCCCCGCGTACGGCTGCAACACGACAATCACGGTGATGGTCACCCAGTACCAGTGGTTGAGCCCCAGCCCCTCCGCCAGCGCCGTCGCCGCCGTCGCGGTGAGCCCCAGCCGCAGCGCGTGCCGGAAGACCACCGACTCCGGCGTCAGGTGATCGCGCAGCACCTTCCACCAGGCGCGCTCCCGCTCCCGCTCCAGGCCCAGCGCGCTCATGTCCCGCTCCGGCAGCGGCCTGCCGCTCTCCAGCCGGGACGCCACGTCCAGCGCCACCGAGCTGTACTCCCGCAGCCGCCCCAGCAGCCCCGCCACATGCGAGTACTGCGAGCGAGCCGGCTCCGGGATGCCGCCGTCCGCATGGAGCACCCGCGTCACCCGCTCCGAGTCCCACGACGTCGGCACCGGCACCGAGCCCCGCGCCAGCGCGCCCACCACGCCCCGCAGGTCCACCGCCAGCGCGCCCAGCGCGTGCTGCGCCTCGATGCGCGCCCTGCGGCACGCCCCCTGGCGCGGCGCCTCGTCCAGCGCCTCCGACATCGCCGTGAGCAGCAGCGACAGCGCGTCCGCGTCCTCCAGCAGCACCAGCAGGTACTCGCCCCGGCCGCTCTCCTCCTGCCGCCCCTGGCGCGTGGCGCCCAGCGTCGCGCGCGCCATCTCCAGCGACCGCCGGATGCGCGCGGCCCGCTGCACCGCCTCCCACGTCCCCACCCGAGAGGGCCCCTCCATGGGCCAGCCCGCGACGTCGTCCGCGATCGCGGCCAGCTCCTCATAGCAGGCCGCGATGGCGAGCCGCGACGGGCGGTACGGCCGCAGCGGCCACAGCACCAGCGCCAGGAACATGGACCACAGGCCGCCCGCGATGAACCAGGCCGCCTGGAGCGCCGCCCCCTCCACCCCACGCTGGGGCAGGGCCAGCGACACCACGAACAGGTTCGCCAGCAGCATGCCGACGATGCCCGGCGTGTCCCCGAAGCTGCGCGCGAAGCCGCACGCCGTCACCCAGAAGAGCGTCAGCGCCACGTCCACCCAGAAGGGGCTGGGCAGCGCGACGATGAGCCCCACCCCCGCGCCCAGCACCGTCATGGCCCCCATGGCCCGCGCGCGCGTGCGGTACGGCCCGCCCTTGTCCACCAGCGCGACGAAGAGGCCCGCCATGCCCGCCCACGACGCCGCCGGGTTGCCCAGCAGCGCGGAGATCAGCAGCGGCACGCCCAGCGCCAGCCCCGTGCGCAGCCCCGCGGCGATGGCGGGCCGGCCCGGCTGGAAGCGGAAGAGGCCCGCGACGTGGCGGGGCAGGTGTCCCCGCGCCGCCCGCCCCCGCGGGGCCACCCACCCTTGCGCCGCCGTGTCGCCTCCGTCCCCGCGCATCCCTGCTCCTTCCTCTCGTGAACCTCCCCCGAGGAAGAAGATGGGGTGCGCGAGCGCCGGATTCCGCCCCTGCCCGCCCGCATGCAGGGCAGGCGGGCGGCGCGGGGACGGCGGTCAGCTGCGCTGCGCGTAGTACTCGACGATGAACGGCTCGTTCACGTCCACGGGGATCTCCTCGCGCTCGGGCAGCCGCACGTAGCGCATGCCCTCCCCTTCGCCCAGGACCTGCACGTACGCCGGCACCTGCCGGGACTTCATCCGGCCGAAGGCCTCCTGCACCACCGCGAGCTTCAGGTGCGCGGGGAAGAAGCGCACCTCGTGGCCCGGCTTGAGCCGGATGCTCGGGATGTCCGCGCGCTTGCCGTTCACCTGGAAGTAGCCGTGGCGCACGAACTGCCGCGCCTGCCGGATGCTCGTGGCCAGCCCCGCGCGCAGCACCAGCGCGTCCAGCCGGCTCTCCAGGAGCTGCAGCAGCACCTTGCCCGTGTTGCCCGGGGCCTTGCGCGCCTCCAGGAAGGCGCTGCGGCACTGCTTCTCCAGCAGGCCGTAGTACAGCTTCAGCTTCTGCTTCTCCCGCAGCCGCTGCGCGAAGTCGCTCACCGACACGCGCGCCGTCGCCCCATGCTGGCCCGGCGGATACGGCCGGCGCAGCACCGGGTCCTTGTCAGGGTCCTTCGCGCTGATGCGCGACAGCGGGATGCCCAACCGCCGACACATCTTCCCTCGCGGTCCCAGTTCACGCGCCACGGTGTGTTCCTCCGACCTTCCTGTTGGCTCGAGCCAAGTTGAAGTTGATAATCACTATCAATTTCATTACCCGCAAAGGGAGTATGCGGTCAAGCTTCCAGACACGGGGTGTGAGTGGACGAGCGTGCGCAGGCGGAGTGAAAATGAACGGAAATACAACCCGGCGCACCTGCCGACCTACCGGTCGGAATGTGTTTCCGGGGCGCATGTAGGACGAACACTTCACCTTTGAATTCATGAGGTTGGACCCACTCATGACCGTGTAAGCAAGCACGCACACGCAACAACGGACTGGCTGACACGAGAATCAATTTGTCCGCTTCACCTGCCCCGGAAAGCACTCCCCCCATGGCCCTGCGCACCGACCTTTCGAAGCCCGTTGTCGCCCCCCAGACCCGCACCGACACGAAGCCGGTGAACACCGTGAAGCCCCAGGGCCCGGTGGGCATGAGCTCGCAGTCCAGCTTCAGCGCGGGCGCGCCCTCCAAGGCGAAGGCCACGGTGGCGCTGAACGGCGTGGGCCAGAAGCTGACGCCGGGGCCGGTGGACCTCTCCAGCCCCCAGGCGCAGCAGGCCGTGCAGCAGACGGTGGCGTACGTGAACCAGAAGAACCCGCAGCTGACCGGCATCACGGGCGGCACGTCGTTCTCGCCGCGCACGGTGGAGCGCGACCAGCTGGGCATGACGCACGTGCGCATGGACCGCATGCACGAGGGCGTGAAGGTCGCCGGTGAGCAGATCATCGGCCACCTGGACGCGAAGGGGCAGTTCGACAGCCTGACGGGCAACGTGTCCAACATCCCGGCGGGCCTGGGCAAGGCGCCCACGAAGCTGACGGCGAAGGACGCGCTGGCCATCGCGCAGAAGGACTTCAACGGCGAGACGTCCAAGGCCCCCACCTCGGAGAAGGTCATCGTGAAGGGCCAGGACGGCCAGTACCACGCCGCCTTCCACGTGACGCTCACCGACACGTCTCTGTCCAACGGGAAGGACCCGCGCTCGATGAACTACTTCATCGACGCGAACACCGGCGAGTCCGTCAAGCAGTACAACACCATCCGCGCGTGCTGCACCGGCGGCGCCGCGCACGCCGCCCACACGGGCGGGGCCGCCGCGGCCCAGACGCCCTCCAAGCCCGCCACGCCGGGCGCGGGCACGGACACGGGCCGCGTGGCGGACGACCAGACGATGTACAGCGGCAAGGTCGACATCCAGACCACGAAGAACAAGGACGGCACGTACTCGCTGGAGGACAAGACCCGCGGCAAGGGCATCGTGACGTACGACGCGAAGAACCGCGAGCAGGCGTCCGGCACCACGGCCATCACCGACAACAACGACGTCTGGGGTGAGAAGACCGACCCGTCGCGCGCCGCCGCGGCGGTGGACGCGCACTACGGCGCGGAGATGACCTACGACTTCTACAAGGACATCCTCGGCCGCGACTCCATCGACGGCAAGGGCGAGAAGCTCATCTCCTACGTGCACACCGACGTGAACCTGGTGAACGCGTTCTGGGACGGCGAGAAGATGCAGTACGGCGACGGCGACGGCCGCGACTCCGGCCCGCTCACCACGCTGGACATCGCGGGCCACGAGATCAGCCACGGCCTCACGGAGCGCACCGCGGGCCTGGAGTACGAGGGCGAGTCCGGCGGCCTCAACGAGTCCTTCAGCGACATCATGGGCACGGGCGTCGAGTGGTACGTGAGCCAGAAGAACCAGGGCGTGAAGTTCGACTGGTCGGTGGGCGAGGACGCGTGGACGCCGACGAACGGCGACAACACGGACGCCCTCCGCTACATGAACGACCCGACGTCGGACGGCTACTCCATCGACAACTACAAGAACTACCCGAAGATGACGGAGGTCCACGGGTCCAGCGGCATCGCGAACAACGCCTTCTACCTGCTCACCGAGGGCGGCAAGAACCGCACCTCCGGCATCGAGGTGAAGGACGGCATCGGCATGGAGAAGAGCCTGAAGATCTTCGGCCGCGCGCTCACCACGTACATGACGCCGCAGACGAACTTCTCCGAGGCCCGCGCCGCCACCATCAAGGCCGCCACGGACCTGTACGGCAAGGACTCCACCGAGGCGAAGAAGGTCGCCGAGGCCTGGACCGCCGTCGGCGTGACCAAGTAATCCCCTGAGGTTCCAGGCCCGGATGGGAGCCCCCGCTCCCGTCCGGGCCTTTTGTTTTTCACGGCTCCGCCAGGGTGGCCCGCGTCACGCCCCGCTCACGTCACGGGGAACGGGTTGCGCTCGGCGAACTGCCGCTGGTGGAAGTACGGGTACGGCCAGGGCACGGTGCTGGCGGCGTCCAGCGTGGCCACCTGCGCGGGCGTGAGGTTCCACCCGATGGCGCCCAGGTTCTGGCGCAGCTGCTCCTCCGTCCGCGCGCCGATGATGACGTTGGACACGCTGGGCCGCTGGAGCACCCAGTTGAGCGCCACCTGCGGCACCGTCTTCCCGGTCTCCTCCGCCACGGCGTCGAGCGCGTCCACGACCCGGAAGAGGTGATCCTCCGGCACCTGCGGGCCGCCGGCGGCGGTGGCGGGGTTGTTGAGGCGGCTCAGCTCCGGCTTCGGCGCGCCCCGGCGCAGCTTGCCGGTGAGGCGGCCCCAGCCCAGCGGGCTCCACACCACCGCGCCCACCTTCTGGTCCAGCGCGAGCGGCATCAGCTCCCACTCGTAGTCGCGGCCCACGAGCGAGTAGTACGCTTGGTGGGCCACGTAGCGCGCCAGGTTGTAGCGCTCCGACACGGCCAGCGACTTCATCAGGTGCCAGCCGGAGAAGTTGGAGCAGCCGATGTAGCGGACCTTCCCCGCGCGCACGAAGCCGTCCAGCGTGTTGAGGACCTCCTCCACGGGCGTCATCGCGTCGAAGCCGTGGAGCTGGAAGAGGTCGATGTAGTCCGTCTTCAGCCGGCGCAGCGCCGCGTCCACGGCGCGCGTGAGGTGGAAGCGCGAGGAGCCCACGTCGTTGGGCCCCTGGCCCGCGCGGAAGGTGGCCTTGGTGGAGAGGATGGCCTTGTCGCGCCGCCCCTCCAGCGCCCTG
This sequence comes from Corallococcus sp. RDP092CA, assembly GCF_041903675.1. Classification (NCBI taxonomy): domain Bacteria; kingdom Pseudomonadati; phylum Myxococcota; class Myxococcia; order Myxococcales; family Myxococcaceae; genus Corallococcus; species Corallococcus sp. RDP092CA. The sequence continues at coordinate 126,874 of NZ_JAYESI010000019.1, forward strand.
CCCAGGATCTCCTCCGCGAGCCCGCCGGAGTAGCCGTCCGCGGAGTCGAACATGTTCACGCCCGCGTCCAGCGCGATGTCCACGAGCCGCGTGGCCTCCTTCACGTCGCTGGAGCCGAAGCCCTTGAAGAACTCACCCGAGCCACCGAACGTGCCCGTGCCCAGGCTGAGGACGGGGACCTTGAAACCAGAACCACCCAGCTGCCGGTACTCCATGACGCGCACCTCGTGACGAAGCGGGAGGAAAGGCGGCCGACGTAACGGACCGTGGCGCGGCGCGCAACCGCCGTCTCGCACCGCGCGTCGCGCTTGAAGCGGCGCGGGGGGGCGCCCATCATGCGTGCGCCTTCCCGGGCGGGGAGGCGGAGATCCAGGTCCTACGTGAGCATGTCCGAGCCCCCCGCAGCTGGCCGCCCGCCCATCCTCCGGGCCCTGGGCTATCTGCGCCGCTATCGCCTGGAGACGCTGGGGGCGCTGCTGTCGCTGCTGCTCGTGTCCGTGGCGAACCTGGGCGCGCCGCAGATGATCCGCATCGCCATCGACCAGGGGCTCGCGCGCGGGGAGCAGCGCTCCGTGTGGCTGGCGGTGGGGGGCCTGATCGCCATCGCGCTGGGGCGCGGCCTGTTCAACTTCCTGCAGGGCTACCTGGCGGAGCGCGCGTCGCAGGGCGTGGCGTTCGACCTGCGCGACGCGCTCTTCGCGCGCATCCAGCGGCTGTCCTTCAGCTACTACGACCAGGCGCAGACGGGGCAGCTGCTCACGCGGCTGACGAGCGACGTGGAGGCGGTGCGCACCTTCGTGGGCAGCGGCGTCGTGCAGTTCGCCGCGGCGGCGGCGATGCTGGTGGGCTGCGCGGGGCTGCTGGTCTACATGGATCCGGTGCTGGCGCTGGCGGAGCTGAGCTCCGTGCCGCCCATCCTGTGGGTGCTGCGCCGGTTCATGCGTCGGATGCGGCCGCTGTTCGGCCAGCTGCAGGCGCTGCTGGGCACGCTCAACACCACGCTCCAGGAGGACCTGCGCGGGCTGCGCGTGGTGCGCGCCTTCTCCGGCGAGGCGCGGGAGCTCGCGCGCTATGGGAAGACCAACGCGGAGCTGAAGGAGAAGAACCTGCGGGTGGTGGACGCGCTGGCCGGCAACTTCCCCTTCGTCACCTTCTTCGCCAACCTGGGCATGCTGCTGGTGGTGGGCGTGGGCGGCTGGCGCATCTTCCACCAGCGGCTGACGATCGGAGAGCTGGTGGCCTTCAACAGCTACCTGGCCATCCTGCTGATGCCCCTGATGACGCTGGGCTTCTTCGCGGCCAGCATGTCGCGGGCGAGCGCGTCCGCGCAGCGCCTCTTCGAGCTGCTCGACACGGCGGTGGAGGTGGCGGACCGCCCGGGCGCGGTGCCGCTGCCCCCGCTGCAGGGCCGCATCGAGCTGCGCGACGTGCGCTTCCGCTACGCGGGCAGCGAGCGCGAGATCCTGCGCGGCGTGAGCGTGACGCTGGAGCCCGGGCAGCTGGTGGCGGTGCTGGGCACCACCGGCTCCGGCAAGAGCACGCTCATCAACCTGCTGCCCCGCTTCTACGACGTCACGGGGGGCGCGGTGCTGCTGGACGGACACGACGTGCGGGACGTGACGCTCGCGAGCCTGCGCTCGCAGCTGGGCGTGGTGCTGCAGGACGCGCTGCTGTTCTCCGGAACGGTGCGGGAGAACATCGCCTACGGGCGTCCGGAGGCGACCCAGGCCCAGGTGGAGGCCGCGGCGGAGGCGGCCCAGGCGGCGGAGTTCATCCGCGAGCTGCCCCAGGGCTACGACACGGTGGTGGGCGAGCGCGGCGTGGGGCTGTCCGGCGGACAGCGGCAGCGGCTGGCCATCGCGCGGGCGCTGCTCACGGATCCGCGCCTGCTCATCCTGGACGACAGCACGTCCGCGGTGGACGCGCGCACGGAGACGGCCATCCAGGGCGCGCTGGACGCGCTGATGCGGGACAAGCGCCGGACGGCCATCGTCATCGCCCAGCGCATCAGCACCGTGCGGGACGCGGACGTCATCCTGGTGCTGGACGAGGGGCGCATCGCCGCGAAGGGGCGCCACGAGGAGCTGAAGGCCACCAGCGAGCTCTACAACGACATCCTCGGCTCGCAGCTGCTGCCGCCGCGCCAGGAGGAGGTGGCATGAGGCGGCCGGGCAGCATCGAGGCGCTGGCGGAGCTGGAGGGAGGCCGCGCGCGGCAGCAGGGCAAGGTGCTGCGCAGGCTGCTGGGCGAGCTGCGTCCGCACGCGCGCGCGCTCACCGCGGCGTGGGGCTTCATCCTGGTGGGCGCCGCGTGCCAGGCGCTGGGGCCGTACCTGATAGGCCGGGCCATCGACCGGGACATCGGCGCGGGGGATGGCTGGGGGCTCGTGCGGACGCTGGCGGTGCTGTTCGCCGTCTACGCCGTGGGCACGCTGTCGCAGTGGGCGCACACCTGGCGGGTGGGCCACACGGGCCAGCACGTCCTGTCGGACCTGCGCCAGCGGCTCTTCGAGCGGCTCCAGCAGCTGCCGCTGTCGTGGTTCGACCGCCGGCCGCTGGGCGACCTGATGAGCCGCCTGCTCAGCGACGTGGACACGCTCAACCAGCTCTTCGCGCAGGGGCTGACGCAGCTGCTGGGGTCCGTGCTGGGGCTGGTGGGCGTGCTCGTCGCGATGTTCGCGCTCAACATGCGCCTGGCGCTGGCGTGCTTCTCCCTCATCCCGGCCATCCTGCTCACCACGTCGTTCTTCGCGTCGCGGGCGCGCAATGCCTACCGCAAGACGCGGCAGACGGTGGGCGACGTGACGGCGAACCTCCAGGAGGAGCTTGGAGGCGTGCGGCAGGCGCAGGCGTTCAACCGCACGGAGAAGAACATCGAGCGCTTCCGCGACCGCAACGCGGCCAACCGCGACGCGAACGTGGCGGCGGTGGGCATCACGTCCGCGTTCTCGCCGGCCATCGACCTGCTCTCCACGCTGTCCACCGCGCTGGTGATCGGCTACGGCGGCGCGCTGGCGCTGAGCGGGCAGCTCACGGTGGGCGGCGTGGCGGCGTTCCTCATCTACGTGCAGCAGTTCTTCCGGCCGGTGCAGCTGGCCGCGTCGGTGGCCGCGCTGATGCAGTCCGCGCTGGCGGGGGCGGAGCGCATCTTCGCCATCCTCGACGAGGCGCCGGAGCCGCCGGACGCGCCCGGCGCGGTGGAGCTGGGGCCGCTCGCGGGCCAGGTGGTGTTCGACCGGGTGTCCTTCGGCTACGACGCCGCGCGGCCGGTGCTGCGCGACGTGTCCTTCCGCCTGGAGCCCGGCCAGACGCTGGCGCTGGTGGGGCGCACGGGCGCGGGCAAGACGACGGTGGCCAGCCTGGTGCCGCGCTTCTACGACGTCACGGGGGGCGCGGTGCGCGTGGACGGCGAGGACGTGCGCCAGGTGACGCGCGCGAGCCTGCGCCGGCAGCTGGCCATGGTGTTGCAGGAGCCGTTCCTCTTCAGCGGGAAGGTGGCGGACAACATCGGCTACGGGAAGCCGGACGCCACCCGCGAGGAGGTGGAGGCGGCGGCGAAGGCGGTGCACGCGCACGACTTCATCACCCGGCTGCCGCAGGGCTACGACACCGTGCTGGGCGAGGGTGGCGCGACGCTCAGCCAGGGGCAGCGGCAGCTGCTCGCGTTCGCTCGCGCGGTCATCGCCAACCCGCGGGTGCTCATCCTGGACGAGGCGACGGCGAACATCGACACGCGCACGGAGGCGCTCATCCAGCTGGCGCTGGGGCAGCTGCTGTCGGGCCGCACGAGCATCGTCATCGCGCACCGGCTCAACACCATCCGCCACGCGGACCTCATCTTGGTGCTGGAGCACGGCAGCGTGGTCGAGCGGGGCAACCACGAGGAGCTGCTCGCGAAGGGCGGCCTCTACGCGGAGCTGTACCACCAGCAGTTCCGCGACACGCCGGAGCTGGCGGTCAAGGCGTCGGGCTGAGCGCGAGGACGGCCTCGGTCCCGGGCCTTTGACTCCCGGGGCGCGCCGTCTTGCTTGCACGGCTGGCCGCCCCTCGTTACCCAGCGGCCGAGGGTGCGGTCCCGGCGACCTGCGCTTCGCGGCGGCAGTCGCCATCTCCAGCATTCAGTGCATGGGTGTCGGGCGCGCCCTCTTCACCTCTCCAGGAGCAGGCATGGCAGGCAGCCGAGGGACAGCGTTGGTGACGGGCACGTCCGCGGGAATTGGCGAGGTGTACGCGCGACGCCTGGCGGCGCTCGGGTATGACCTCGTCCTGGTCGCGCGGCGCGAGGAGCGGCTGAAGGCGCTGGCGGCGGAGCTGACGGCGGCGCATGGCAGCCGCGCGGAGGTGCTGCGGGCGGACCTCACGGTGCCCGTGGACCTCCAGCGGGTGGCCGGGCGCGCGGCGGGCGATGACCTCACCCTGCTCATCAACAACGCGGGCGTGGGCGGCTATGGCCCCTTCGCGGAGGTGGAGCCCGCGGCGCTGGAGGGGCTGGCGAACCTGCACATGATGGCGCCGATGCTGGCCACGCGCGCGGCGCTGCCCGGCATGCTGGCGCGAGGGAGGGGCGCGGTCATCAACGTCGCCTCCCTGCTCGCGTTCTCCGGCGCGATGCCGCCGGGTCCCCTGCCCTACCGGGCCACCTACGCGGGCGCGAAGGCGTTCCTCGTCCACTTCACGCGCACGCTCGCGGGCGAGTTGCGCGGCTCGCCGGTGGTGGCGCAGGTCGTCTGCCCGGGCATGACCTTCACCGAGTTCAACGGCGGCTATCCCGGCACCATGTCGCCCGAGGACGTCGTCACCGCGTCGCTCGTCGCGCTGGAGCGCGGGGAGACGGTCTGCGTCCCGGGGCTGGAGGCCGCGGAGGCGCTCGTGGCCCTGGAGCAGGCCGAAGCGGGGCTGCTGCGTGGGGCCACCCACAGCCTGGCCAGGCGGTACCGGGCGACCTGAGCCGCGGGAAACGCATTTCCCGCACATGCATCCAGTTGGGCATTCATCTGCACGGAGGAAGCACTCATGAGCGGAACCTCGACGCGACCCGCGGAGAAGAGCGGCACCTTCAAGCTGGGCGGGGACCTGCCCGTCCACCGGTTGGGCTACGGCGCGATGCAGCTCACCGGCCCGGGCATCTGGGGTCCGCCCAAGGACCGGGCGGAGGCGGTGCGCGTGCTGCGCCGTGCGCTGGAGCTGGGCGTGGACTTCATCGACACGGCGGACTCCTACGGCCCCTACTACAGCGAGGAGCTCATCGCGGAGGCCCTGCACCCCTACGCGAAGGGGGTGGTGGTGGCGACGAAGGCGGGCCTGGTGCGCACGGGGCCCAACGAGTGGCACCCGGTGGGCGCGCCCAAGTACCTGCGCCAGGAGCTGGAGATGTCGCTGCGCCGGCTGAAGCTGGAGCGCATCGACCTGTACCAGCTGCACCGCATCGACCCGAAGGTGCCGGTGGAGGAGTCGCTGGGTGAGCTGAAGGCGCTGCAGCAGGAGGGGAAGATCCGCCACATCGGCCTGTCGGAGGTGTCGGTGGCGGAGATCGAGCGGGCGCGCAAGGTGGTGGACATCGTGTCGGTGCAGAACCGCTACAACCTGACCGACCGCGTGCACGAGAAGGTGCTGGACTACTGCGAGAAGGAGAGCCTGGGCTTCATCCCATGGTTCCCGCTGGCGACGGGCGGTCTGGCGAGGCCGGGGAGCACGCTCGACTCCGTGGCGAAGAAGCACCACGCGACGCCCGCGCAGATTGCCCTCGCCTGGCTGCTGGCGCGCTCGCCGGTGATGCTGCCCATCCCGGGCACGTCCTCCGTGAAGCACCTGGAGGAGAACGTCGCGGGCGCGGAGGTGAAGCTCACCCAGGACGAGCTGGCCGCCGTGGACGCGCAGGCGTCCGGGCGCTGAACCATCACCTGGCTTCTCGCTTGAAGCACCCCATCGGCTCGTGGACGGATGGGGTGCTCGTGGAACTTCAGGTGGCGAGCGTCCGCCGGACGCGAATCTTCGTGAACGCGTACTCGCTCAGGTAGGCATAACTCTGAGGCGCGCGCAGCTCTGGAGAAATGTCCCCCAGCGGGAAGGGCCTCGCGAAGACGTGGACCTTTCCCACCTGGATCGCGACGCCGCCCTCGCATCGCGAGAAGTACCGGTCGTAGTCCTCCTTCAGGATGGCTCCCACTCGCGAGTAGCGGCGCCAGAGTTGCTCGGGAGGAGCCTCGTCGATTCCAGCGATGTCGAAGAAGCCGACGACCTGCTTCACCGGGCTGGAGGAGTAGACGACGACGTGTGAGACCTCCCGGCGGAAGGCGCGCTTGCGGAACTCAACGCGCTTGCTTCCCTCCAGGATGGGCGTTGCGTACCGGGGTTGGATGGGCAGCAGGACTACAGCCCGAGCCGCTGGCGAAGCCATTCGCGCCCTCCCTGCTGCACCGTGGTGATGGACTGCGGAGGGCCGTTGAGCACTCCATGGCGACCGAGATCACCCAGAGGAATGGGCTCCTTCAGGATGGCCGCTTGTCGGAAGAGGATGGCGAGCACTTCGCCATTCGAGCACAGTGCCTGAATGTCGCGAAGGGAGAAGACCGTCCGTTTCCCCACCGTGGCGGCGATCTCATCAACATCGCTGGACACCAGCGTCTGCTCCGCGACGCCCGCGACCGTCACAGCCTTCCGGGAATGGCTCAGATAGAAGAGCAAGGCCGCACCGGGCTCTATCTGCCGGATCAATGCCCGGCACAGGTACGCCTTGCGCAAGCCGTTCCCAAAGGGATGGATACCGGGCTCCAGTGACAACTGTGAATCAGCGTCCGGGAAGAGCAGGTGATGGAACCGGGGCTCGATGGGGATGATGAAGGACGGTACGTCGAACCTCATCGCGGGAGGTCCATGGCGCACGTGGAAGTCGAGTGGCGCCAGGGCTTCGGACGTGCCCTCTACTCTCATCCGCTTGACGAGGACGAGTTCACCTGACTCGGTCCGCCCTTCTACCTGGAAACCGAAGTCCTCGAACACGGCAATCAGCGCGCCCTGCCGCTCATAGGCCGTCACGTAGACGAACACGTGCCCGTTCTTCGAGACGTGCTCGAAGACGCTCTTGAGCAGAAGCTCGCCCAAGCGTCGTCCCTGATGCTCGGGTGCAACTTTGAACGTACAGAGCTTCAGGGTACGTCCCTTGAAGTCCAGGACGCCATCCTCCTCCTTGATGAGGCACAGCGCGGCCAGATGCCGCCCCTGCCCCCGCACCACCCAGCATCGCCGGTGTTCCATCTGGCATCTGCGGAACCATGTGTCGAATGGGGGGTAGTCTCCTCGGAGGCTGTCGAAGAAAGGATCGTCCGCGTCGACGTCATGCGCGAACGTGAACTCCACTGCGGGGGGAGGCCGGGTGAACTGTTCCCGCAAGCTCTGCAACATCGCGAGGGCTTCGCCGACTGTGACAACGCGTTCCTTCAGCCCGATGCGCTTCGCCTTCCGGTGGATGCGGAGGTCTTCAGTCACCAGGACACCTGCGGCGTTGGAGCGCACGGCCGCGAGCAACTGGTGGTCCACCCAGTCGTTCGAGTGGAGTTCAGGACTCCCCAGGATTTCGTTCCAGTTGGCGGGAACGGGGGGCGGCGCGGGAAGTGGGAGGTATTTTCCGAGCAACAACTCACGAAGCTGGCGTCGCCCTTCATCGCGGTCGCGCTCGACATCTACCTTCATGGCTGGATGGATGAAGAGTTGATAACCTGCCTCTTCAATGGCTCGCACCAGTCGGGTTGCGGGTTCCGTCAACGCCTCGACCTGCTCGGGCGACGTGGGCTCCAGCGGAATCAAGACATTCGTGTCGATCAAGAGCTTCGTGACATCCCCCTCACTGCTGTCATGAGGCGTGAAGACTACTCACGCGTCTGACACTCGTCACCTCCGCTTCACGTAGCGCAGGAGGAGCGTTACCAGCTCCTCCTGGAGCAGCCCCTGGGACAGGGACTCGGGGCGCTCCACCACCGCGCGGTGGATGACCGCGTGGGACACGGTGTCGATGAGCCACAGTGCCAGCTCCGGGTCCGGCACGTCCGTGCGAAACTGGCGCAGGGCCTCCAGCATGGGCGCGTCCTCCGAGTCCCACTTCCTCGCCGGACGCGCGGGCAGCTCCTCCGTCAATGCGTGGTGCAGCTTCGGATTCACCGCGTGCGCCGCGAAGCCCAGCGCCACCAATGTCCGGATGAGCTCCTCCAACGTGTCGAACTTCCGCGTCGCCAGCACCTCTCGCGCGGCGGCGCGCTGCTCCTTCACGTGCCGGCGCGACACCTCCGCCAACAGCGCCTCCTTGTTGGGGAAGAACTGGTACAGCGATGCCACGTTGACGCCTGCCCGCTCCGCGATGCGGTTCGTCGTCAGCTTCGCGGAGCCGTCCCGCACCAGAATGTCAGCAGTCGCCTGGACCAACGCGTCCACCGTGGCTCGCGAGCGCTCCTGCGTGGGCAACTTCCGAGGGGAAAGCTTCGCGCGCGGCATGCCGGGCTCCTGGGACGGGAACACAAGCTGACAACATAAGCACTCCCTTACATTCTTGTCTCCGTCGCTCCCGGGCCACCAGCGCCCCCGCGACAGGAGACCCTCCATGTTCCATGCCTTCCTGCCGGTGCTCGTCATCGGCGCCGGCCCCACCGGCCTGACGCTCGCTTGCGACCTCGCCCGTCGGGGCATCCGCGTTCGCATCGTGGACGCGGCTCCACGCCCCTTCCCCGGCTCTCGTGGCAAGGGGCTCTCGCCTCGCACGCTGGAGGTGCTGGACGACCTGGGCGTGCTGGAGGCCGTGCTCGCCGCGGGCAGTGCCTATCCCCGCCTCCGCCTCCACTGGCGACGCTTCGTCGTGGGGCGCTGGACCATGATGCCCCCTCGCGCCTCGACCCCGGACGTGCCCCACGCCAATCCCTGGCTCGTGCCCCAGGCCCGCACCGAGGGCATCCTGCGCGAACGGCTGGCGTCGCTGGGCGTCACGGTGGAGTTCGGCACCACCCTCACCGGCTTCACCCAGGACGACACCTGCGTCACCGCCACCCTCACCCGTGACGGCGTGGAGGAGGCGGTCCGTGCGGAGTACCTCGTCGGCGCGGATGGCGGGCACAGCCGCGTGCGCAAGGAGCTGGGCCTGACCTTCCACGGCGTCACCCTCGAAGAGGAGCGCATGGTCGTAGGTGACGTGCGCGTGGACGGCCTGGAGCGCACGCACTGGCACGTGTGGCCCTTCGCGAAGGGCGGCATGGTGGCGCTGTGCCCGCTGCCCGGCACGGACCGCTTCCAGCTCGCCCTCCAGGTGAAGCCCGGCGACCCCCTCCCGGAGCTCACCGAGGCCGCGCTCCACCAGCGCCTCCAGGAAGGCGCCCGCCCTGGCGCGAGGCTGCGCCTGCACGACGCAAGCTGGCTGTCCGTGTACCGCCCCAACGTGCGCATGGCGAATCGCTACCGCGTGGGCCGCGTCTTCATCGCCGGCGACGCCGCGCACGTGCACCCGCCCACCGGAGGCCAGGGGCTCAACACCGGCGTGCAGGACGCCTACAACCTGGGCTGGAAGCTGGGCCACGTGCTCCAGGGCGCGGCCCCCGCCCTGCTCGACACCTACGAGGCGGAGCGGTTGCCCATCGCGGCGTGGGTGCTGGGGCTGTCCTCGAAGCTGTTCGACGGCATGCGACAGGGGCGCATGAAGGCCATGCGCCGCGGCGACGAGCTGCTACAGCTGGGCTTGAGCTATCGCGGCGACCCGCTCGCGCCGGAGGTCCCCGGCGATACGGCCCGCGTGCAGGCGGGAGACCGCGCCCCGGACGCGCCCTGCGTGGATGCTCACGGCAAACCTGTCCGACTGTCGGACAGGTTTCGCGGCCCCCACTGGACGCTGCTCGCCTTTGGACCCGTGCACTCGGAGGTCGAGGCGTGGGCCCGCGACTCCGTGCGCGTCGTCCACGTCCTCGGCAAGGGCGCGGCCCCCCTCTCCGACGCCATGCTCGACATGGATGGCCACGCGCACCGCGCCTACGACGTGGCTCCGGGCAGAACCGCGCTCATCCTGGTGCGCCCGGACGGCTACGTGGGACACGCGTCCCGGCCCGGCAACCTCGCGGCGCTGACGGCGTTCCTCACGCCGCTCCTGCCTCGCGCCCACGCACGGCCCCCCTCCGCGCACGCGGAGGCCGCGCCAGACGTCACCGCCAGGCGCCCCACCGTGTAGAGGGCGGCACGCCGCAGGGCTTCGCATTTGCACGAAGCCCGGGGAGACTCCTCCCATGTCCATCCGCTCCTTCCGTGGTAGCGCCGCCTGCGCCGCGCTGGGCCTGTTCACCCTGTCCGCCTGCGGCTCCGGCGACGACACCGACCCGTCCTCCCGGCGCTTCCGCGTGCGCATCGAGAACGTGGCGCCCTTCCAGAACTTCAAGTCCGGCCGGTTCGACACGAAGGTGAGCGGCACCTCGCCGGGCCCGCTCGCTCCGGGCGACAGCTACGAGTTCAGCTTCACCGCGGGCCTCACCCACCGGCTCTCCTTCGCCACCATGTTCGCGGCGTCCAACGACTGGTTCTTCGGCACGGAGCCCCGAGGCCTCCCCCTCTACTCCGTCGACGGCCAGCCGCTGAGCGGCGACATCACCTCGCAGGTCATCCTCTGGGACGCGGGCACGGAGGTGGACGAAGAACCCGCGGTGGGCGCGCACACCGGCCCGAAGCAGGCGACCGCCACGGACGGCCCGGGCCCCAAGGACTTCACGCCCCAGGTGCGACGCGTGGGCGCGCGCCCCGTGCTCAGCAGCGGCCAGACGTTCAACCTGCCCCCGCTCGCGTCGATGATCCGCGTGCAGGTGGCCCACGACGCGGCCACGCACCGCTTCACGGTGCGCATCAGCAACGTCTCCGACGACCTCAGCACCCTCAGCACCTCCGAGGGCATCAAGCCCGTCCGCATCTCCCCGGGCGTCTGGGTGGTGGGCGCGGGCAACGAGCCCCTCTTCACCGAGGGCCAGGAGGACCGGGGCCAGGGCCTGGAGGCGCTCGCGGAGACCGGAGACGCCACCGCGCTCCACGCGTGGCTCACGCCGCGCAATGGCGTGGCCACGCCGCTGTCCCCGGGCATCTTCGCCGTGCACAACGCCGCCGCGCCGATCTTCACGGAGGGCGCGGTGGACCGGGGTCAGGGGTTGGAGGCGCTCGCGGAGACGGGCGACACCGCCCGGCTGGCCAGCGCGCTCGCCTCGACGCCGCCCACCGGCGTGAGCGCGTCGGGCATCTTCACCACGCCCGTGGACGCGTCCACGCCCGGCCCCCTCCTGCCGGGCCACGCCTACGAGTTCACCGTGACCGCGCGCCCCGCGGACCGGCTGTCCTTCGCGACCATGTTCGGCCAGTCCAATGACTGGTTCTTCGGCACCGACGAGCAGGGCATCGCGCTGTTCGACAAGACCCACTCCCCGGTGACGGGCGACGTCACGTCCAAGGTGTACCTGTGGGACGTGGGCACGGAGCTGGACGAGGAGCCCGCCGTGGGCCCCCACCAGGGCGCCCCCGACTGGACCGTGGACACCGACAAGACCGTGCGTCGCGTGCCCCCCTCGCGCTACGGCACGCCCCTGTCCCAGCACCTCCGCGTCACCTTCTCGGTGGAGTAGGCCCCTCCGCTCGGTCCACCGTGAAGACGAGGTCCGTGAAGGACGGGCTGGAGGCCGAGGCGTCCCTGCACCCGGCGCCGCCCACGGGGTGCGCGCCCATGTCGAAGAGGGCCTGCACGCCGCGGGTCCCCGGGATGGGAATCACCGCCTCCAGCGCGGAGCCCGAAGGCGCGGTCAGGGCGCGCGCCTTCACCGGCGCGGCCCCCGCGACGGCGCTCCCTACCGCTTCAGCCCGCGCAGGCGTGTGCCCCTTTCGAGCAGGAGCCCGGGCGCATCCACTCGGCCCCCCGAGGGACACGCGCGGTGACGCTTGGGTGGGCTCCCCGAAGCGCGGGGTGGTTCAGACGGCCTCGCGCTCCAGCGTGTCCTCGTCGTCGGAGTCCACCGCGGGCCCGTCCTGGAAGCTGCTGGGCAGCAGGCTGAAGGGCAGCACCTTCGCCAGCGCCGCCAGCAGCAGGATGCCGCCCGGCGCGGCGAAGATGGCCAGCGCGGGGATGGCCTTCGCCACGTCGATGAGCTGGGCGCGCATGCGCTGGCGCTCGTCGCCGGTGAGCTTCTGGCGCCGCGCCGCCTTGGTGAGCAGCACCGCCAGGTCGCCCGTCTCACGCGCCTCCTGCATGAGCCGGTGGAAGTTCTTCTCCAGCGTCTCCTGCATGCCGCCCATGAGCTCCTCGCCCATGGCGCCCGCCGCGTCCGACACGGTGAAGACATCCACCAGCGAGCGGTGCCGCGCGTAGAACTCCGCCATCTCCAACTCCAGACGGCGCAGCTCCGCGTGGGGCACGTGCAGCGCGCCCGCCAGCGTGTCGATGAAGGCCCGCTCCCGCCGCGTGCGCCGGCCGTCCACCAGCGCCGCCAGCAGCGCCTGCTCCAGCAGCAGGTGGCGCATGTCCACGCTGCGCACGCGGCGCACCACGTCCCGCACGTCTCGCTTGCGCTCGAAGGACTGGCGCACCGCGGCCTTCACCTCGGACTCCAGCGCGTGGGGCAGCTTCAGCCCCTCCACCTGCCGGAGGATGGCGCGGCGCGCGGGCGGGCTGGGCTCGCGGTCCACGCACGCGAGCGCGGTGAGCACGTCCACCAGCAGCGCCTTCTGTTTCGCCGCGAAGTCCCGCCGCCGCTCCGCCATCGCGCGCGACAGGCGCCCGGACGCGAACAGGTCTATGGCCTGCCGGAAGAAGAGCTGCGCGTCCGCGTACTGCGCGCCGTTGTGCAGCACCAGCCCGTACACGGGGTCTCCGGCCAGCGACGGCGCCCGCTTGTCGAGCGCGTCCTCCACCCGGCCCACCATCCGCCGGGGCACCGGCAACCCCGCCGCGAGCCGCGCGTCCAGCGCCATGGCCAGATCCAGCTCCCCCGCCAGCACCGCGAAGAGCACCAGCAGCTGCTCCACCCGAGGGCCCGCTGGCGCCTCCATCACCCGCGCCAGGTCCAGCGCCATGCGCGCCAGCGTGCGCACCACGGCGTGGAACAGCTCGTCCTCCACCGCCCGCGCCGGGACGTCCGCGGGCTCGCCGTCCACCGGCGGAGGCAGCGGCACGGGCGTGCCGTAGACGAGCCCCGAGGCCCGCAGCGTGCGACGCAGGAAGGCGCGGCCCCGGGCACGACCGGAAGCGGCGTCCGGGAGCGGCGTCGGGACGGGCGCGGGGGAGCGCGCGTGCGCGGCGACCACGTCCGCCAGGAGCGTGGCCAGCCAGGTCCCCCTTCCAAAAACCATCACCGACACCGGTACACCCCTCGAGCGCGCGCGGCCGGAGCTTCCCTCTCGGGCGCGCTGAGGCGGGGAATAACCCAGTCGCTTCCGGGATGCCACCCGGCCTCCGTCCCCCGGTGGCGGCAGGCAACCGCTGCTGATGGGTGGCGGAAAAAACAGCGCGCCCGTCCACCCAGGGCGGACGGGCGCGAGGCGGGCGAGCCGCGGGGAAGGCCTACAGCGGGGTGGCCTTGCCTGGCTCCAGGGCGAGCACCTTGGTGGTGGCCCGGGTCTTCTTCAGCTCGGTGGTGAGCGCGTCCGGGGTGCCGGCCAGGGCGGGGAAGGTGCCGTAGTGCATGGGCACCACGGTCTTCACCTTCAGCAGCTTCGCGGCGACAGCGGCCTGCGGCGGGTCCATGGTGAAGTGGCCGCCGATGGGCAGCATGGCCACGGTGGGCTTGAACTGCTCCGCGATGAGGCCCATGGACTGGAACGCCCCGGTGTCACCGGCGTGGTACAGCGTGGGGCCGTTGGCGATCTCAATGACGAAGCCCAGCGGCGCACCGGCGTACTGCGACGCGCTCTTCGGGTCCGCCTGGTAGCTGCTGGAGTGCACCGCCTCCACCAGGTGGATGGTGGCGTCCTTCACCGTGAACGTCCCGCCCGCGTTGGCGCCCACGCCCTGCGCCTCCGGCAGGCCCAGGAGGTTCACCAGCTCGAAGGAGCCGTACACCTTGGCGTTGGTCTTCTGGGCCAGGGCCTTCGTCTCGCCCACGTGGTCGAAGTGGCCGTGGGACACGAGGATGGCGTCCACCGCCTCCGGCCAGGTGGCGCCCTGCGGCGCCTTGGGGTTGGTGAGCCACGGGTCGATGGCGATGGTCGCGCCGCCCGGCGTCTTCACCACGAACGCGGCGTGGCCCCACCACGTCACCTCCGTCTTGCCCGCCGTGGCCACCGCCTTGCCCGCCGCCGCCTTCACGGCCGCCTTGGCATCGGCCTTGGGCGCCGCCGGCGTCGTCGGCGTGCCCTGCGCGAAGGCCGCGCCCGCGACACCCAGCACCGCGCCCACCACCACTGCCTTCAGCTTGTTGCCCATCGTTGTCCGCTCCAGGAGGAAGGAAAGAGACGACATGTCGCCGTGCCACCCCGAGGCGCCACACGGCCGGGGCGCCACATACCACCCCGCCAGGGAGGCGGAAGGGGGCTGGCGCGTCCGGCTGCCCGGGAGAGGACACAGAGGCCTTCATCCACCCACGGCGGGGGTTTGTGGCCCCGGGGAGGATGCAGCGCGCTACGCTCGACGGCCGCGTGGACCATCGATTCCAAGTCAGCCTCCGTGGGGTCATCGACCTCCTGTCCCACCACCTGTACAGCTCGCCCGGGGTCTACGTGCGGGAGCTGCTCCAGAACGCCACGGACGCCATCCGCGCCCGCCAGCTGCTGGAGCCCCAGGCCCGGGGCGCGGTGGGGCTGGAGCTGCGGGAGAAGCAGGACGGCGGGCCGCCCACCCTGCTCTTCACGGACGAGGGCGTGGGGCTGACGGAGGAGGAGATCCACCGCTTCCTGGCCACGATTGGCGAGTCCTCCAAGCGCGAGCAGTTGGAGGCGCGCCGCAACGACTTCATCGGGCAGTTCGGCATCGGCCTCCTGTCGTGCTTCATGGTGTGCGACGAGCTGCTGGTGGTGACGCGCTCCGCGAAGGGGGACGGGCGGACGCTGGAGTGGCGCGGCCGGCACGACGGTACCTATGGGGTGCGCGTCTCCGAGCACCCGCTGGACGCCCCCGGCACGCACGTCTACCTGGTCGCTCGCCCGGACATGGCGGAGTGGTTCGCGCCGGAGCGGGTGCGCCAGCTGGCGAAGCACTACGGCGGCCTGCTGCCCTTTCCCGTGCGGCTCACGGTGGAGGGGCAGACGGAGACGCTCAACCCGGACGGCCCGCCCTGGCGCCGCTTCTACGAGACGGCCAGCGACAAGCGGCAGGCGCTGCTTACGTACGGGCGCGAGGTGTTCGGCACGGACTTCCTGGATGTGATCCCGCTGCGCTCGGAGGCGGGGGACGTGGACGGCGTGGCGTATGTGTTGCCGGCGTCGCCGCACTTCAATGCCAGACAGAAGCACCGCGTGTACCTGAAGCAGATGCTGCTGTCGGAGAGCGCTGAGAACCTGTTGCCGGAGTGGGCGTTCTTCGTGAAGTGCGTGGTGAACGCGAACGGGCTGAGGCCCACCGCGAGCCGCGAGTCCTTCTACGAGGACACGGTGCTCTCGAAGGCACGCGAGGCCCTCGGGCAGTCCCTGCGCGGGTACCTGATGGACCTGGCGCACGAAGACCCTCGGGCGCTCCAGCGGTTGATCTCGCTGCACGGGCTGTCGGTGAAGGGCCTCGCGCTGGACGACGATGACTTCTACCGGCTGGTCATCCACTGGCTGCCGTTCGAGACGTCGCTCGGGGTGATGACGCTGGCGGACTACCGGCGGTCGTGGCCGGTGGTGCGCTACACACCGACGCTGGATGGGTTCCGGCAGGTGGCGCGGGTGGCGGGGGCGCAGGGGCTGTGCGTGCTGAACGCGGCGTACACGCACGACACGGCGTTGCTGGAGAAGCTGCCGCACGTGGTGCCGGAGACGCAGGTGGCGCCGTTCTCGTCGGCGGACCTGCCGCAGAGCTTCGAGGAGCTGACGCTCGACGAGCGCGAGGCCGTCTATCCCCTGCTGCGCCTCGCGGAGCGCGTGCTGGCGCCGTTCCGCTGCGGGGTGGAGGTGAAGAAGTTCTTCCCGGCGGAGGTGCCCACGCTCTACAGCTCGGACGCGGAAGGGGCGTTCCGGCGGGACGCGGAGCGGGCACGGGAGGAGTCGGACGACCTGTACGCGGGCGTGCTGGACGGGGTGCTGGCGGGTGCGGGTGGCCAGGACCGGGCGCTGCTCTGCCTCAACCTGCACAACCCGGTGGTGCGCCGGCTGGCGGAGGTGGAGGGGCGGGAGTTGCTGAAGCTGTCGGTCGAGATGCTCTACGTGCAGGCGCTGCTGCTGGGGCAGCACCCGCTGAACGCGCAGGAGATGGCGTTGCTCAACCATGGACTGCTGGGGCTCATCTCCGCGCGGCTGGATGAAGGTGGCGGGTCGTCCGGTCCGGGCTCGCGGGGGGGAATGCACTGATGGCGGACTGGCAGCAGCAGGTGGAGGCGTTGCGCGCGCAGGCGGACGCGCTGCCGGAAGGTGACGCGAAGGTGCGCGCGCTGGAGGAGGCGGTGCGGCTGGTGGACGTGCACGGCGACGTGGCGCTGGGGTACGAGTTGCGGGACGCGCTCATCGACGCGGCGACGTTCGGGGGGTATCCGGACAAGGCGCTGGTGGCGTTCGCGTGGTGCCGGGGGCAGCAGAAGAAGGACCCGCAGCGGTTCGACCCGGAGGACATGCTGTGGAAGCAGAAGTGGGTGGTGGGCCGGCTGGACGAGTTCCCGCACATCAGCCGCAAGCAGATCGCCGACGCGCTGGATGACGTGGAGCAGAGCTTCGCGAAGCTGGACGCGGGCAAGCGCGCCGCGCTGAAGCTGCGCTACCAGATGGCCCGGGACATGGGGGACACGGCGGAGGCGGAGCGCCTGTGGGAGGCGTGGCTCGTCACACCCAGGGACCACCTGACGGACTGCCGCGTCTGCGAATTGGATGACGAGCTGGACCACCACGTGGACAAGGGCGAGTGGGAGCAGGCCATCCGGAAGGCGAAGCCCATCCTGGACGGGAGGCAGTCCTGCGCGGAGATCCCGCACCTGACGCTGGGCACGCTGCTGTATCCGTTCTTCAAGCTGGAGCGGATGAAGGAAGCCAGGGACTGCCACCTGCGCGGCTACGCGATGGTCGCGAAGAACCGCGAGTTCCTCTCCACGGTGGGAGAGCACCTGGAGTTCCTGGCGCTGACGGGCAACCTGTCGAGGGGGCTGACGCTGCTGGAGAAGCACCTGGGGTGGGCGCTGGAGCACTCCAGCTACCGGGACCGGTTCACCTTCTACACGGCGGCGGCGTTCCTGCTGGGACAGGTGGCGGCGGACGGCCGGGATGAGGTGAGTCTGCGATTGCCGCGCGCGTTCCCGCTGCACGCGGTGGACGGGGGGTACGGGACGCGGGCGCTGAAGGACTGGCTGGAGTCCCAGGCGCGCGACATCGCGGCGCGGTTCGACGCGAGGAATGGGACGAAGCGGTTCTCGGACCTGCTGGCGCGCAATGAGGTGCTGGCGAAGGAAGCGCGGTTGTTTCCGTTGGATTGAGCAGAACGTATCGAGAGAAGGGACCGCATGAAGGGCTGGAACCGGCTGCTGTTCACCACCGCGTGGTGCGTGCTCCTCTCGGCTTCCAGCCAGGCCGAAGAACCCTTGCCTCCGCCAGGCGATTGCACAAGGACGTCTACCGGGCGCTGAACCAAGCAGCGGGTGTGGCATGCAAGACCGAGGGGATGCGCTGCAATGAGGCCATGTCCTGTCCCGAGCTGACCATCCGATGGAACAGGTTCCAGAACCGCATCCAGGCGCGCAGGACGTTGATGGAGCGCTGTTTCCGGGGCGGCGACGTGGCGCACAAGGGCGTTCTCGCCACCTATGAGAAGGGGCAAGCCCGCTGCACGGAGTTCAGCCGCATCCGCTGCAGTCCCAATGAGAAGTGCCAATGAGTCGCAGCACCATGAGCCCACGCGACGAACCCCTCAGGCACCAAATCGAGGCCGCATTCGCGGATGTCCCTCGTCCCGAAGCTGAGCGCATTGCCTATGCGCCCGATGCTTGGGAAGCGCATGAACTCACCGCGCACTTGGGCGGGCGACGTTGGAAAAACGTTCCCCTGAAACAGCTCCGTCACCACGCGGCGCATCTCTCGCTGTTCAGCCGCAGGCCCTGCTACCCGTCAGCACTGGTCACGAGCGTTGGAGACATATTGGGCGAATGGGGATTACAGCGGCTTCCTATAGGAGAGTGAGAACCCCATGGTCCTCTCACTGGCGCATGGAGTTGCAAGGGGACAGGTCTTGAAAGTGGGCCATATGCGTCAGCGCTTCAACTTCGAGAACGGATTGTTGAACGGCTCCGGCTTCTTCTGCGGCGGAGCCTGGTTCACCGGCTTCTGCGCCGGACGCTGCGCCGCCGGCGAACTGGCAGGCTTCGCCTGTACAGGCCGTCCCGACGGCTGCGGCGCCCCACCCTCCAGCACCGCGCGCACGGACAACGCCAGACGCTTGCGCGCCAGGTCCACGGACAGGACCTTCACCGTCAGCCGGTCGCCCACCTTGGCCACCTCCGACGGATCCTTGATGAAGCGCGCCGCAAGCTGCGACACGTGCACCAGGCCGTCCTGATGCACGCCCACGTCCACGAACGCGCCGAACGCCGTCACGTTCGTCACCACGCCCTGCAACACCATCCCCTCCTTCACGTCCTCCAGCGTGCGCAAATCGTCGCGCGTCGCATGCGCCGTGAAGTCACCGCGCGGGTCCCGGCTCGGCTTCTCCAGCTCCGCCAGGATGTCCTTCAGCGTCAGCTCGCCCAGCTCCGGCCCCAGGTAGCGCTTCGCCTCAATCTGGCGCACCAGCGCCGCGTTCCCCACCAGCGACGCCACGTCCACGCCCAGGTCCTTCGCCATCCGCTCCACCACGGCGTAGCGCTCCGGGTGCACCGCGCTCGAATCCAGCGGCTCCGGCCCGCGCACCCGCAGGAAGCCCGCCGCCTGCTCGAACGTCTTCGGCCCCAGGCCGCTCACCTTGAGCAGCTCCCGGCGCGTCGTGAAGCGCCCCCTCGCCGCCCGGTGCGCCACCAGCTTCTTCGCCAGCGACGGCCCCACGCCCGACACGTGCTCCAACAGCTGCGGTGACGCCGTGTTCACGTCCACGCCCACCGCGTTCACGCACGAGTCCACCACCTCGCCCAGCTTCTTCTTCAGGAGCCCCTGGTCCACGTCGTGCTGGTACTGCCCCACCCCGATGCTCTTCGGGTCGATCTTCACCAGCTCCGCCAACGGGTCCTGCAAGCGCCGCCCAATCGACACCGCCCCGCGCAGCGACACGTCCAGCTCCGGGAACTCCTCCCGCGCCACCTCCGACGCGGAATAGATGGACGCGCCCTGCTCGCTCACCGACACCACCGGGAGCTGCACGCCCATCGCCTTCAGCGTGTCCCGCGTGAAGACCTCCGCCTCGCGGCTGCCCGTGCCGTTGCCCACCGCGATGAGCTCCGGCTTGTGCTTGCGCACCACCGCCTCCAGCAGCTTCGCCGCGCGCGCCCGCTCGTCCGCGCTCCGCTCCGAATAGAGCGTCGCCGTCTCCACCACCGTCCCCGTCGCGTCCAGCATCACCAGCTTGATGCCCGTGCGCAGCCCCGGATCCAACGCCAGCACCGCCCGAGCCCCCGCCGGCGCCGCCAACAGCAGGTGCCGCAGGTTCTCTCCAAACACCCCGATGGCGCCCTTGTCCGCGCGCTCCTTCAGCTCCGCGCGCAGCTCCGACTCCAGCGACGGCCCCATCAGCCGGTCCCACCCGTCCTCCACCGCCGCGCGCAGCTCGCCCGCGAACAGCGACTGCGGCCGCGTCACCACGCGCGCGGTGAAGAGCCCCTTCACCTCGTCGTCCGGCAGCCCCAGCTTCACCTTCAGCACCCCCTCCTCCTCCCCGCGCAAGAGCGCCAGCACGCGGTGGGACGGGGCCTGGGACAGCGGCTCCTCGTGGCCGTAGTAGTTCTCGAACTTGGTCGGCTCGCCCTTCTTCGCCGGCACCACGTCCGAGCGCAGCGAGCCCCGCCGCGTGCACAGCTCGCGGGCCTCGCGGCGCAGCTTCGCGTCCTCGGCCACGCGCTCCGCGCAGATGTCCCGCGCGCCCGCCAGCGCCTGCGCCACGTCCGCCACGCCCTTGTCCGCGTTCACGTAGGGCTTCACGCGCGCGTCCAGGCGCTCCCCGCGCTGGCCCTCCTGCCTCCACACCAGGTCCGCCAGCGGCTCCAGCCCCTTCTCCCGGGCGATGGCCGCGCGCGTGCGGCGCTTGGGCTTGTACGGCAGGTACAGGTCCTCCAGCTCCGCGCGCGTGCGCGCCGCCTGGAGCGCCTTCGTCAGCTCCGGCGTCAGCTTCCCCTGCTCCTCGATGCTGCGCAGGATGGTGTCGCGCCGCCCGTCCAGCTCCGCGCGCTCCGAGGCCTTGTCCAGGATGGCTTGAATCTGGACCTCGTCCAGCCCCCCCGTGGCCTCCTTGCGATAGCGCGCGATGAAGGGGACCGTGCCTCCCTCCTCGTGAAGCGCGAGGGTCCGGTCCACCTGCTCCGGCTTGATGCCCAGCTCCTGAGCCAACGCGACGGCGTAGACGTGCATGGCGCCCGTCTATACCCCGGTCCCCCCGCGCCTCCCAGAGACGCGCCGCCCGCCTGTCTCCCCATGGAAAACGGCCGCGCGGGGAGCGCCACCCCGCGGCCCGCTCACCGCCGTCGCGAGCCTCCGCGCTAGAGCAACGGCAGCGCCATCATGAGCTCCTGCCGCGCGGGTTGCTGCGCCACCTGGACGGAGCGGCAGTCCGGGTGCGGCGCCGCCGTCCCCCCGTCCCCGGGGGCGGCCGGGTTGCCCGTCGTGGTGACGCAGAGCTGGTAGGTCCCCGGCGCCACGTTGTCGAACTGCGCGGACTGCGTCAGCGACAGCAACTGCGCCTGCGCCGGGCGGCTCGCCGCCTGCTGGTTGTCCACCAGCAGGACCCGCGCCTCCGGGGCCCGCGCGCCCTCCGCGGCCTGGGCGTGCACCAGCACCGTCACGCCGCTCTCGGGGATCACCAGCTCCGTGCGGGCGGTCTCGCGCGCCCGGATGGACACCGTCGTGCGCTGCATCTGCTGGCCCGGCCCCGACTCCGACATGGCCAGCACCGAGTAGGTCGCCGGCGCCAGGTTGTCGAAGTGGAACGCGCCGTCCGTGCCCGTGGTGCCGCTGACGCCGCCCGCGGGCGCTCCCGGGTTGGAGACGATGACCAGCGCCCCGCTCACCGGCTGGTCGCCCTTGCGCACCACGCCGTCCAGTTGCCCCGTGGCCGACAGCCGCAGGTTCATCCGCGTGTCCTCCACGCCGGGCAAGAGCTGCGCGAACTCCGAGCGTCCCTCCTGGACGTGCTCCGCCGAGAGCTGGAGCGCGGAGATGGGGAGCCCCTCGAACACGAAGGCGCCGTCCGGCCCCGTCACCGCCTGCTGGAGCCCGTAGTCCAGCTCCGCCGCGGCCCCCGCCACCACGCCCACCCCCTTCATCGGCTGGGACACCCGCACCAGCGCGTCCGGCACCGGCGCGCCCGTCGCGTTCGTGACCACGCCCTCCAGCCGCCGCCCGCGCTGCACCACCACGTCGCCCAGCACCGTCTCCCGGCCCTCCTGGATGCGCACCCCCGGCACCGACTTGTTCACGAAGCCCTTGCCGGTGATGTAGAGCGTGTGGTCGCCCGCGGGGACGCCCTGCATGTGGAAGCTGCCGTCGCCGCCCCCGTGCGGCACCGCGCCCGCGCCCCGCAGCACCAGGGAGAACTCCGCGGGCGGCGCCCCGTCCTCGCGCACCACCCGGCCCCGGAGCGTCCCGCCCAGGCTCAGGCGCAGCACGGACTCCATGCCCCCCGTCTCCGCCTGGACCGGCGACGTCAGCCACGCCAGCCGCTGCTGGGGCGTGGTGCCCGGCGGCGCGGCGCGCAGCAGGTACGTGCCCGGCAACAGGCCCCGCACCTCGAAGCGCCCCCCCGCGTCCGCCGTGGCGAGGAACGGCCCGCGCAACGTCTGCTCCGCGCGGCCCCGCATCCGGCCTCCCGTCAGCTCCGCCATCACCACCGCCTCGCCCACCGGCTGCCCCTCCGAGGACTCCACCCGCCCGCGCAGCACCTCCGCCGCGGACAGCACCAGCACGACGGGCTCCTGCCGCGACGCCTCCTGGGACAGGTCCACGAACCGCGTGGGCGACGCCGCGCGCTCATGCCGCGCCACCACCGCCACCCGACGCGGGGGCAGGCCCTCCATCTCGAAGACACCCTTCGCGTCCGCCGTGGTCTGCCGCGCCAGCGTCCGCCGCGCGCCCTCGTCCAGCGCCACCCGCACCACCGCGTAGGCCACCGGCTGCCCGCGCGCGTCCTCCACCCGGCCGCCGAAGCGCGCCGAGTCCGGCAGCGTGAGGGTGATGCCCGTCTGCTCGCTCACGCCGTCCAGCCGGACCGTCGTGGACGTGCCCGGCGCGACCTTCGGTCCGGAGGCGACGAACTGATAGGGGCCCGCCCCCAGGTGCTCGAAGCGCCAGGCGCCCTTCGCGTCCGTCTCCACGCCATCCGCGCGCGCCGTGGTCAGCGCCCCGGATGAGAAGGAGGCCTCCGGCACCGGCGTGACGACGACGCCCGCCACCGGCTGCCCGCGCGCGTCCACCACCGAGCCCGACACCGCCGCGCCGCCCCGCAGCGCCACCGACACCTTCTGCGCCACGTCCGCCGCCTCCGCGACCTGCGTCACCTGCCACGCGGGCGCGAAGCCCCTCGCGGAGACCTTGAGGACATGGCGCCCCGCCGGCACGCCCTCCAGCAACGCGCGCCCCTCCGCGTCGGTGGTGCCCACGACGGCTTGCGGAGCGCGCAGCTCCACCGCCGCGCCCGGCACGCCCCGCCGCTCCGGCCCCTCCACCACCGTCACCTCCAGCACCCCGGCCGGCTTCAGGTGCATCACCAGCGGCCCGGTCCCCTCCCCCAGCCACAGGCCCACCGGCCCCGCCAGCAGCGAGCCCTGCCGGGCGGCGACCTGGTACTCGCGCGGGGGCAGGCCCTCGAACTCGAAGGTGCCGCCCTTCTGCGTGCGCACGCTGCGCGGAGGGCTCGTGTCCAGCACCACCGTGGCGCCCTCCACCGGCAGCTCCCGGGGGTCCAGCACCAGGCCCTCCAGCCGCAGGGGCCCCGGCCGGTCCGCGTCCAGCTCCAGGGGCAGCGGCGACGCCTCGGCGGGCGCCAGGCCCCGGGACGCGAGGTTCTTGGAGCGCACCGCGATGGGCGTGGACGGCGCGGGGTCCTCCGGCGCCCGGGTGATGACCGGCCCCGCCTCCGGGCCTGCGCGCAGCGCGAAGAACCAGAGGAGGAAGCCCGACGCCAGCGCTCCCAGCAGCCACCACACCCGATGCTTCATTGGCGATGCCCTCGTGAGAAAGGGGCCGCGGACGGACGGCTCCGCGGCCCCCGTGTCACACCGCGATGCTTCAGACGACGGTCACCGCGCTCA
The DNA here is from genome assembly GCF_041903675.1 of Corallococcus sp. RDP092CA. Classification (NCBI taxonomy): domain Bacteria; kingdom Pseudomonadati; phylum Myxococcota; class Myxococcia; order Myxococcales; family Myxococcaceae; genus Corallococcus; species Corallococcus sp. RDP092CA. The sequence goes on from NZ_JAYESI010000019.1 coordinate 150,416, forward strand.
GCGGTCGAACGCGGCGTCGTTCAGCGCGGGGGCGGCGTTGGAGGTGTTCGCGGTCGCGTTGCTGTAGTACTCCACCCAGTAGTACTCGTTCTCATCGATGATGATGATGATGACGTCGCTGGCCAGCTGGCTCGTGGGGCCGGTGTACGTCGAGCCGCGATCCGCCGCCGCGATGGCCGGCACGGAGTAGGAGGTGGCGGCCAGACCCGCGACGAGACCGAACAGCGCAATCAGCTTCTTCATGGGGAGACTCCTGACGTTGGGGGTTGGGGTGCAGCACTGCCCTGACGCTCGGCTCCCGAGGCTGCGAAGCTTCCGCGTCAGCATCCACCCTCATGCGGCGGGAGGGTGAGATCCTGGAGGGGGCTCCGCCAGCGCGGCGGAGTCGGACTGCCGGGAGAAGAAGCGCTGTCGCTGTCGCGCCAGGAACCCGCCGATGGCGCGGTACTCCTCATCCCCCATCAGCGCCAGGTCCACGGACGTCATGAACAGCGAGAAGGTGATGAGCCCGAGCACCAGCGCGATGCCCAGGTGGAACGTGAACCCCATCACCACCGCGAGCCGCCGCGTGTGGGGATTGAGGAAGAGCAGGAAGGGGAACGCCACCTGGAAGGCGACGGTGACGTAGGAGAGCGCCGTCACCACGAACGCGCTGCGGTAGAGCCACTCCGTCACGCCCGGAATCACGAACTGCCCGCCGCGGAACGCGTAGTAGAGGGCCGTGCCGTCCTGCCACACCTGCCCCTGCACCTTGTAGAGCCCCGCCAGCCCGTACACGAGGCTGATCTGCACCGCGAACGCCAGCATCGCGGTGTTGTGGAACAGCGCCCCCACCGGCCCCAGGGCCGCTTCCGCCGAGCCACCCGCCCCGCGCCGCTCCGCGTCCAGGGAGAAGTACGCGCTCACGTCCGCGAAGCACGCGTACACCAGCACCAGCTGGATGATGTTGTCCCCGCCATCCCAGATGCCGGGGAAGCGCTGGTGGAGCGACCACACGAAGGCCCACTGCAAGGGCGTCAGCCAGCGGGTGCGCCACCCCAGGAACCAGAGCACCGCCACCGCGATGCCCAGGTGGTAGCAGACCTCGAAGTAGAGCGGCGACGCGCTCCAGGCATACACGGAGAAGTCGCGCGGCGAGCCCGCCACGTCCGCCACGAAGACGTCGTAGGGGTAGAGCCCGGCGGGGCCGAACAGGTAGCCGCGCTGCGAGTAATTGATGAGGTACTCGATGAGCACCGCCAGGCCCGCGCACAGGCGGAACAGGCTGGCGCCCACCAGGTAGCGCGGCTGGGACTGCCACGCGGTGAAGCGCCCCCAGGCCCCCAGGAGGGAGGAGGACGCAGCCACGGAAGGGTCGGTGCTCATGGAGCCGCCACCTCCTCCACCGGCTGCCAGGGCAGCTCCATCCACGTCGTGTCCCCGGGCGCGTCCGCGGTCATGCGCTGGGAGAAGGGCGGCGCCACGATGGTCGCCATCCGCGCGCGCACCTCGCGCACCTGGAGCCCCGGGTACAGCGACCGGCACGCGGACGACGCCACCCGCGTCAACAGCCGCGCCCCCAGCCGCTTGCGCGCCGTGCGGCTCCGCTCCGCCTCCGCCACCGCCCGGCGGTAGACCTCCGTGTCCTCCGGCTTCGACAACAGCCGCGCCGTGTACTCGTCGTCCGCCGCCGTCAGCTGCCCCAGCCCCACCAGCTGCGCCCGCTCCAGCCGGTCCGCCGGCGTCAGGCGATACTTCTGCTTCAGCTCCAGCAGCGGCACGGTGATGTTCACCCAGGGCTCCTCCTTCGGCGCCCCCGAGTCCTCCGCGCCCCGGCAGGACACGTAGACGTGCCGCGTGCGCGCCTCCACGTCAGGGGCGAACAGCGTCCAGCGCTGGGAGAAGAACGGACGCATGTAGCCGTCCACCCATCCAAGGACAGACAACTTCACCGGATTGAGAGGGGTCAAGAACGCCAGCGTGATGGCGAAGTGGATTCCCAACCCTGTCAGCAAGACAGCGGACAAGGCCTGACGGAAGCCAGGACCCGATAACTTGGTTTTCATGACTGCTCGTAGACCGCGGGGAGGTCCGGCAGAGCGAAACAAGCGGGAGTTTCGTCAACACAAGTAACACGTACCAAAACTTTGCGTCAACACGGCCACCCGATTTCAGTGAGATGAAACGGATTGGGTCATTCCTGCCAATGCGTCTGGTTTGACCCGGGCAGCCGCGACAGCATGAAACAGCCCCGCGCCCCCCAGGCACGCAACGCCAGGGCGTCTTGAGTCAAAGGTCCAAAAGCAGCGGGGCCGCGTGGGAGTGCTCCCACGCGGCCCCGGAGGCCCTTCAGGCTTCAGACGACCTTCAGGCCGGCTGGATGTCGTTGTTCTTCACGCGGAAGGTGTGCGTGGTGAACTTCGCCTCCAGCTCGCTGTCCGCGCGCTTGGAGTAGTCCTTCGCCACCTCCGCGGCGGGGATGAGGTGGAAGGTGGCGAGCGTCTCGTCCGCCTTCACCTCCACCACCACGAAGCCGTGCGAGTCCGCGTCCGCGAAGCGCAGGCCCGGGTTGGACGCCATGAGCGTCTTCTCCATCTCCGTGACGGCGTGCTGGTACACCGGCGCCCCCGTGGCGTAGCCCGCGCCGATCAGCGCAAGGCTGGCCAGGCTCTTGATGGAGCCGGAGGTGATGCCCGGCGCCGTCAGCGCGGGCACGCCCTCCTCCACCGACGCGAACGACGCGTGGATGTCCCCGGAGATGAACAGCGCGTTCTGCACGCCCTGCGCCTTCAGCGTGTTGAGCAGCACCTTCTTCTTCGTGGGGAAGCCGTCCCACTGGTCCGCGCTGAAGTAGAAGCGCTGGCGCAGCGTCGGGTCGGTGATGTCCGCCTGCTGCCGGAAGTCCCAGATGAGCGCCGACAGCGACGTGGAGCTCACCACCAGCTTCCAGGTGTTCGTCGCCGCGGTGACCGTCTGCTGGAACCACGCCTCCTGGTCCGGGCCGAACACGTCCTCGCTCTTGCCCGCGGACAGCTGGTAGTTCACCGCCGCGAACAGGTCGAAGGTGTCCTTCACCACCACGTAGCGCGAGCCCTGGATGTTGAAGAGCGCCCCCTTGCCCATGTGCGCGTACGCCAAGCCCCTGGGCTTGTCCGCCGGCGGAATCACCAACTGCGCGTTCACCGCCCTCAGCACCTGGTTCGCGTAGTAGAGCGCCACCGGCCCCTTCACCCACTGCGCGGCCTTCTGCGCGGCCTCCGCGTCCGACAGGCCCGCGGCCTTCGCCTGGCTCAGGTACACGCCCTGGAGCACCTGCTTCTGGGCCGCGTACGCCGCGTCGTCGATGTTCACGTACGCGAACGTGTCCGCCTGGAACGTCTGCTTCACCTCCTCCGGCTGCCCCTGGAGCGCCGCGCCCAGGAGCGTCTGGTCCAGCACCACGCCGCCCGGGTAGGCGTCCTCCGGGATGAGGTGGTCCGGCCGGTAGCTGCGGTAGTCCGTCACCAGCAGCTTCAGGTGCTTGCCGTAGTCGAAGTCACGGTAGATGCGCGAGTGGGGGAAGCGCGGCTCGCTGCCCACGTCGATGGCGCCCGCGGGGGACTGCACCGTGTCCAGCGGGATGTGCTCCAGGAAGGCCTGCTCCGCGTTGAGCTTGCGGTCCAGCTGCGTCTCGTCCCGCTTGCCATCCTCGTAGGTGGCCACGTCCTGCCAGCAGTCGTCGGAGAACTCGTGGTCGTCCCAGGTGACGATGAACGGGTAGCGCTCATGCACCGCCTGGAGCTGCCGGTCGGAGCGGACGGTCTTGTAGAGGTCGCGGTAGTTGGACAGCGAGTTCGCCGCGAGGAACGCGGTGAGCCCCGTGCCCTGCGGCAGCGCCTCCTCCGGCGCGCTGAAGCGCACCGAGCGGCCACCGCCGTCGGACTGGAAGGACGTGTCGCCCGTCGTCTCGTAGACGTAGTCGCCCAGGAACACGATGAAGTCCAGGTCCGCGTCCAGCTGCAACAGCCGCTGCCAGGCGTTGTAGTAGCGGCCAATGAAGTCCTGGCAGCTGGCGAAGACGAACTTCACCGGCACGTCGTCCCCCGCCGCGGGCGCGGTGCGCGTGCGAGCAACGCGCGTGGTGTGCCGCTGGCCGTCCTTCTCGTAGGAGAAGCGGTAGTAGTACGTCGTGCGCGCGGACAGGCCCGTGACCTTCACCTTCACCGCGTGGTCATGCTCCGCCCGCGCCGTCAGGTCCGACTTGTCCAGCACCAGCGACTTGAAGTCCTCCGTGGGGGAGACCTCCAGCCGCAGGGGCAGGTCCTCCCCGGCGCGGTCCGCGTCCTCCACGCGCACCCACAACACCACGCTGTCCGGACGCGGGTCACCCGACGCCAGCGACTGCGGGAAATAGGGCGAGCCATCCGAAGTCTCCGTCGAGTCGTCGTCGGAGCATCCAAAGGTCGTCGTCGCCGCGACAGCAACCACGGCTTGCAGGAACGTGCGGCGTTTGAAGGAGTTGAACAAGGCGGTGGACTCCAGCGGGGAGCAGGGGTGAAGGGGCTCCCGGACCGCGAAGTCTAGAGGCGCTCTGTCCTCCACACGAAACATCCCGGCGACAGCCCGGTGATGACCGCGCGCGTCACGCGCGCCAATCCCTCTCATGGTGAAGAAGAAAGGGCCGGCCCCAGCACCTGGGACCGGCCCCTGCTCCGCATCACCCACCGCGCCGCTCCCCCCGGAGGTGCGCGGCGGTGCATGTCCGCGGGCTACTTCACGGCCTTCACGCGCGGGCGCTTCTCGCCTTCCGCCGGCTCGGCTGCCTCCGCCCCGGGTGCGGGCGCCGCGCCCGCCGTCTTGCCGATGCCGTACTTCTCCAGCACCAGCGCCTCGACCTCCTTGTAGGTCTCCGGGTGCTCGCGCAGGTACTCCTTGGCGTTCTCCCGGCCCTGGCCGATGCGCTCTCCCTTGAAGGAGAACCAGCTGCCGCTCTTCTCGATGATGTTCTCGTTGGAGGCCAGGTCGATGAGGTCGCCCTCACGCGAGATGCCCGCGCCGTACATGATGTCGAACTCCACTTCCTTGAAGGGCGGCGCCACCTTGTTCTTCACGACCTTCACGCGGGTGCGGCTGCCCACCACGTTCTCGCCGTTCTTGATGGCGCCCACGCGGCGGATGTCCATGCGCTGCGACGCGTAGAACTTCAGCGCGTTGCCGCCCGTGGTGGTCTCCGGGTTGCCGAACATCACGCCGATCTTCATGCGGATCTGGTTGATGAAGATGACGCACGTCTGGCTCTTGGAGATGGTGCCCGTGAGCTTGCGCAGCGCCTGGCTCATGAGGCGCGCCTGCACGCCCATGTGCGCGTCGCCCATCTCGCCTTCCAGCTCCGCCTTCGGCACCAGCGCGGCCACCGAGTCCACCACCAGCACGTCGATGGCGCCGGAGCGCACCAGCATCTCCGCGATCTCGAGGCCCTGCTCGCCCGTGTCCGGCTGGGACAGGAGCAGGTCGTCGGTGCGCACGCCCAGCTTGCGCGCGTAGCCCACGTCCATCGCGTGCTCCGCGTCGATGTAGCCGCACACGCCGCCGCGCTTCTGCGCCTCCGCGACGATGTGGAGGCACAGCGTCGTCTTGCCGGAGGACTCCGGCCCGAAGATTTCGATGATGCGGCCGCGCGGCACGCCGCCCACGCCCAACGCGATGTCGAGTGAAATCGAACCCGTCGAAATGGCCTGGACGTCCTTCATCATGGGCTCGTCGTTGCCGAGCCGCATGATGGACCCCTTGCCGAACTGACGCTCCACCGCCGCCAGCGCCAGCTCGATCGCCTTTTCCTTCTCCTGATTCACGGCCATTTCCCGTCGCTCCTTGGAAGAGTGGACCACCCCGGTCCACCTGAACGCGCTTTTAGTACGCGATGGGTAGACCCTAGTCCACCCCCCTGACATCCGTTTCGGGTCCTGGCGGTCAGCTCTTGCGCAGGGCAGCCAGGAAGGCGGCCACCAGGCCCCCCAATCCGGCCGCCCAACCCGCCGGAACGTCCGGCACCAGCACCATCCCCAACCCGAGCCCGGACACCACCGTCAGCAGCGCCAGGGCTCCGCGATACAGGGGAGAGCCCACGGAGGCAACCGTCAGCACGGCCAGGGACAGCAGCGTCAGGAGCCCCTGCAGGATGAGCAGCCCGCCAGGCATGACGACGCCGGTGAGCCCCAGGACCACCTGGAGCGCCAGCGCGCCCAGCCCCACCGCCAGGGCCGGGAACGGGCCCCCCCGGGGCGGCGTCAGCCGCGCGCCCGGGACGGGGGCCTCCTTCAGGTGCTCCAGGTCCTCCGGGCGCACCTCCAGGGCATAGGGGAAGCCCAGCGCCAGGAGCGACTCCACCGCCGTGGCGCGGCAGGAGCGCCCGTCGGAGTCCACCAGCCCGTCCAGGTTGCCCCCCTCCAGGAGCCGGTGGAAGGCGTCCGCCTCCGTCCGGCCCCCGCCCTGCGCCCCCAGCTCCTCCAGGAGCTGGTTGAGGTTCCAGGCCAGGCGCTTGCGCTCGTCCCCCTCCGCTCGCCGCGCCTGCTGCGCCAGCAGGAACATGGGCAGCGGCGAGTCCGTGGGCGGGGTGGGGGTGCCGCCCTGCGCCGGCGCCTCCCAGGGCGCCAGGTCCGACGGGGGCTCCACCTCTCCCCCCAGGTGGGGAGCCGGTGTGCGCGAACGTGGGCGAAAAGCATCGGACACGGTGGAGAAACTGTAACCGGGGCGTGGCGTGGGGTTCAAAGTGAGCTTGCCCGCAACTTCCAGCGGGCAACGGGGTTTGGGGCCTCACGGATGGACTGGGACCCGGACACGCAGGCGATGCTGAAGGTGGCGGCGGGCGACAAGCAGGCCTTCGCCTGGCTCTTCGACCGGCACCACGCGAGCGTGGCGCGCTTCGCGTTCCGCTTCGTGGGGGACGCGGCGCGGGCGGAGGAGCTCACGCAGGACATCTTCGTGAAGCTCTACCGCCACGCGCGGTCCTACAAGCCCACGGCGCGGTTCAAGACGTTCCTCTTCCGGGTGGCGACGAACCACTGCCTCAACGAGCTGCGGCGCGGCGAGTACCGCGTCGCGCGCCTCACGACGGACGCCCCGGCGGAGGAAGACGCGGGGGCGATGCGGATGCCAGGGCCCGACGCAGAGAGGCCGGACCAGGCGCTGAGCGGCCGCGAGTTGGAGGCGGCGGTGGGCCTGGCCTTGAAGGACCTGAGCGACCGCGAGCGGGCCGCGTTCACCATGTGCCGCTTCGAGGGCATGGCGTACCGGGACATCGCCGAGGCGCTGGAGGCGAGCGAGGCCGCCGTGAAGAGCCTCATCCACCGGGCCACGCTGGCGGTGGCGCGCAGGGTTGAAGCGTTGCAGGCGGGCGCCGTGCCCGCGAGGAGTCGGGCATGAGCTGTGCGTTCGAAGAAGACCTGACGGCCTACGTGGACGGGGAGCTCCCGCCCCCGCACCGCGCGCGCGTGGAGGCCCACCTGGGCACCTGCGCGGAGTGCCAGGGGACGGAGCGGCTCCTGCGCCTCACGGTGGCGCGGATGGCGGAGCTGCCCGCCTTCACGCCGTCTCCGTCCGCCCGGCGCGCGCTGCTGGCGCGGGTGGACGCGCTGCCGCCCACCTGGCGCGAGCGGCTGGCCCACCTCATGAGGCCCGGCGTGCTGGTGCCCTCCGCGGGCCTGGCCGCCGCGGCGGTGCTGACGCTGCTCGTGGCGGGGCGCATGCGCGGCGAGGCCCCCGCGCTGGAGGAGTGGGATCCAGGCGCGCTGGAGGTGGCGGCGAACCTGGAGCTGGTCGAGGACTACGAAGTGCTGGGGCTCGACAGCTCCGAAGACCTGGAGGTCGTCGAGAACCTCCACGAGCTGGGGGTGCCGTGATGCTGGGAAGAATGACCGCGGGCGTGCTGGCGGTGGCGCTGTTCCTGGGCGTGCCCGCCCGCGCGGCCAACGCCCCCGCGCCCACCGCGGCGGAGCGCTTCGAGCGGCTCTCGCCGGAGCAGAAGGAGGCCCTGCGCGCGAAGCTGCGCGAGTTCAAGGCCCTGTCCCCCGAGGAGCAGGCCCGCGTGCGCGCGAACCTCCAGCGCTGGCGGCAGCTGCCCCCGGAGGAGCGCGAGCGGCTGAGGAACAACCTGCGCGACTTCCAGAAGCTGTCGCCCCAGGAGCGGCAGGCGGTGCGCGAGCAGGTGCGCGAGCTGCGCGGCCTCACCCCGGAGCGCCGCGCGGAGCTGCGCGCGCGGATGCGCGCCTACCTCAAGGAACACCCGGAGCGCCGCGAGCAGCTGCTGGAGAACATGCGCCGCTGGCGGCAGATGTCCCGGGAGCAGCGGCAGGAGGCCCGCGAGCGGCTGCGCGAGAGGCGGCGCACCCCGTGAGGCCCGCGCCCTGCTGGCTGCTGCTGCTCGCGCTCGCGGCGGGCGTGCCCGCGTCCGCGCAGCAGCCCCCGACGCCCAAGGAGGACTCCGCGCCCGCGCCCCCGAAGGCCGTGCACCCGGAGGCCCCGCCCGCGCCCGCCGAAAACCGCCGGCCGGAGCCCCCGCTCACCGACGAGGACCGCGAGGTGGTGGAGAACCTGGAGCTGCTGGAGTCGCTGGACGCCGCCGCGGACCTGGAGGTGCTCCTGGAGCTGGCGGACGAGAAGTAGCGCCCACGCAGCCGCGGAAACGAAGGAGCCCGGGCCCCCTGTGAAGGGAGTCCGGGCTCGCTCGCGCTCAGGCGTGGACGCCCTGGCGCGCTACTCGACGGTCACGCTCTTGGCCAGGTTGCGCGGCTGGTCCACGTCGTTCCCGCGCATCTCCGCCACGTGGTACGCGAGCAGTTGCAGCGGGATGGTGGCCACCACCGGCGCGAGCAGCGCGCAGGCGGCGGGGATGCGGATGACGTGGTCGGCCAGGCTGTCCGCCTGCGAGTCGTCCTCGTCGAGGATGGCGATGACCTTGCCGCCGCGCGCGCGGACCTCCTCGATGTTGCCGATGATCTTCTCGTAGGCGATGTGCGGCTGCTTCGGCGCGATGACCACCACGGGCATCTTCTCGTCGATGAGCGCGATGGGGCCGTGCTTCATCTCACCGCCCGCGTAGCCCTCCGCGTGGATGTAGGAGATCTCCTTCAGCTTGAGCGCGCCCTCCAGCGCCACCGGGTGCATGGGGCCGCGGCCGAGGAAGAGGAAGTCCTGCGCGTTCATGAACTCGCGCGCCACGCGCTTCACCTGCGGCTCGCACTTGAGGACCTCCTCAATCATCTTCGGCACCTGCGTCAGGTGCGTCAGGTGCTCCTGCGCGCCCGCCACCGACAGCGTGCCGCGCATGCGGCCCAGCTTCACCGCCAGCAGGTACAGCGTCACCAGCTGCGTGGTGAACGCCTTGGTGGACGCGACGCCGATCTCCGGGCCCGCGTTGGTGAGGACGTGCAGGTTCGCCTCGCGCGTCATCGCGCTGCCGATGACGTTGCAGATGGCCATGGTGTGCGCGCCCAGCCGCTTCGCCTCCTTGAAGGCCGCGAGCGTGTCCGCCGTCTCACCGGACTGGCTGATGGCGATGACCAGGTGGCTCTTCTCCACGATGGGGTCGCGGTAGCGGAACTCGCTGGCCAGCTCCACCTCCACCGGCAGCCGCGCCAGCGACTCGATCATGTGCTTGCCGGCCACGCCCGAGTGCCACGACGTGCCGCAGGCCAGGATGGTGACCTTGGTGAAGGACTGGACCTGCTCCGGGGTGAGGTTCCAGGTCTCGAAGTGGACGTCGCCCTCGGTGAGGAGCATCCGGCCGCGCAGCGTGTCCGCGATGGCGCGGGGCTGCTCCCAGATCTCCTTGTGCATGAAGTGCTTGTAGCCGCCCTTCTCCGCCATCATCGGCGTCCAGTCGATGCGGCGCGTGGGGCGGTTCACCCGCTTCCCGTCGCGGTTGAAGATGTCGATCTTCGCCGCGGTGACGACCGCCAGGTCGCCCTCCTCCATGTAGACGAAGTCGCGCGTGTGCTCGAGCAGGGCGGGCACGTCGCTGGCCACGAAGTTCTGGCCCTGGCCCAGCCCCAGCACCATGGGCGACGCGTCCTTCGTGCACACGATGCGGCCCGGATCATCGGCGCACACCACCACCAGGCCGTAGGTGCCCTTCACCTGGCGGATGGCCGCGCGCACCGCGTCCGGCAGGTCCACGCCGCGCTCCACCTCCTCGGAGATGAGGTGCGCGAAGACCTCCGAGTCCGTCTCCGAGGAGAAGGCGTGGCCGCGCGAGCGCAGCTCCGCCTTCAGCGCCAGGTGGTTCTCGATGATGCCGTTGTGCACCACGGCCACGCTCTTGTACGTGTGCGGGTGCGCGTTCTCGTCGGAGGGACGGCCGTGCGTGGCCCAGCGCGTGTGGCCGATGCCGGTGGTGCCCTTGGGCAGGTCCTGCACCACGCGGTTCTCCAGGTTGCGCAGCTTGCCCGTGGCGCGCACCACGTTGAGCTGGTTGCCGCCCACCACCGCGACGCCCGCCGAGTCGTAGCCCCGGTACTCGAGCTTCTTCAGCCCCGACACCAGGATGGGGGCCGATTCCTTGTCACCGACGTAGCCAACAATCCCGCACATGTTCTTCCTGCCTCTTTCTCGTCCCGCGGCCGCCGGAGCAAACCACGGGAAATCCGTTCACGCCCAACCCCGCCCCGCCGACCGAACGGCAGGCGAGCACCCGACCTACCCCGCCTTCACCTTCGTCTGTCGTGCCTTCTTGGCCGCCACCCACCCCTCCTTCACCACCTGCGGCGCGCGGGACACAGCGAGGCTCCCAGGAGGCACATTTTTCGTCACCGTGGTGCCCGCGCCGACATAGCCGCCGTCCCCCACCTTCACCGGCGCCACCAGCTGACTGTCCGAGCCGATGAAGACGCCATCGCCCAGCTCGGTCAGGTGCTTGTTCACCCCGTCATAGTTACAGGTGATGGTGCCCGCGCCGATGTTGCAGCCGGCACCGATGACGGCGTCGCCCAGGTAAGTCAGGTGGTTGGCCTTGCTGCCCTTGCCGATGCGGGCCTTCTTCGTCTCCACGAAGTTCCCCAGATGCACGTCCTCTGCCAACTCCGTGGCGGGGCGCAGCCGGGAGAACGGGCCGATGACGCAACGCTCGCCCACACGCGCCTCCTCCAGCACGGAGTAGGGCTTGATGTGGGTGCCATCCGCCACGACAGACGCCGTGAGCACGCTGCCCTGGCCAATGGTGACGCCCTTCCCGATGACGGTGCCGGCCATGAGCGACACGCTCGGGCCGATCTCCGTATCGGTCCCGATGGTGATGCCCTCTTCGATGTACGCGGTGGCCGGGTCCTGGATGGACACGCCCGCGCGCATGTGGGCCTCGTTGATGCGCTGCTGGAGGACGCGGGCGCGCGCCGCCAGCTCCACCTTGTCGTTCACGCCCGCGGTCTCCGTGGCGTCCGCGTCCACCGCGCCCACGGGGCCCACCTCCGCGGCCATCTCCACCAGGTCCGTGAGGTAGTACTCGCCCTGCGCGTTGACGGGTTTGATCTCCGCCAGCGCCCGCCAGAGGAAGGCCGCGTCCACGGAGTAGATGCCCGCGTTGCACTCCTTCACCGCGCGCTGCTCCGGGGTGCAGTCCTTGTGCTCCACGATGCGCGCCACCTTGCCGCCCTCGCGGATGACGCGGCCGTAGCCGGTGGGGTCCGGGAGCGTGGTGGACACCAGCGCCAGCGCCCCGCCCGCGGCGTCGTGCGCGGCGAGCAGCGCCTGGAGCGTCTCCTTGCGCAGCAGCGGCACGTCTCCATAGAGGATGAGGACGCGGCCCTCGTGGCCCCTCAGCGCGTCCTCGGCCGCCTTCACCGCGTCCGCGGTGCCCCGCTGCTCCTTCTGGAGCGCGAAGCGCAGGGGCGCGTCCGGGAAGTGGGCGCGGATGGACTTCTCCACCTCCGGAGCCTGGTGGCCCACCACCGGCACCACGTGCGTGGCGCCCAGCTCCAGGGCCCGCATCAAGGGATAGGCACAGAGGGGACGGCCGAGGATGGGGTGAAGGACCTTGGCCTTCTCCGACTTCATCCGCGTGCCCTTGCCCGCGCACAGCACAACCGCCGCCAGAGCTGTCATATGCGGCGGAGAATTAGGGACCGCCGATCAACTCGTCAACCGCGCCCGGGCACCAACGCGGACCGCGGGGCCTCCGGGGAGGGGCGTGCGCTGACTGCTACACACAACGTGTTGCATTGGACCGTGATGCCGAAGCGCGGCTTCAGGAACGTCGTCAGCCGCACCGGGGGGGACGCCGCGGTCGGAACCGACGTCGGGCTTTCCACGGGGTTCGGAGGACTCATGAGCACCGCCCGTTGCTGCACATGAAGGAAGAGTGCTCCTCTTGTGCTCACAATCCAAGGAAAAAAATGTTGTCCCGTTGAAACCCTGGTCCGGGCGCGGCGCATGGTGCATTAGGGAACGGCCGGAAATCACAAGGAAAGGCGTCCACAGGTGGGGAAAACACACATGGGAGCCGCGGGACGGAGCCTGTTCCGCGCGCTGGGACTCGCGGTGTTCCTGGTGGCGACCCAGGCGGGTGCGGCACGGCCCTACCGGGGAGGTGCGGTGGCCACGGCGTATCCGCCCGCGAGCGAGGCCGCGCTCCAGATGCTGGAGAAGGGCGGCAACGCGGTGGACGCGGCGGTGGCGGCGGCGTTCGTGGCGGCGGTGGTGGGCCCCTACCACTCCGGCGTGGGCGGCGGCGGGTTCGCGCTGGTGCACGACGCGAAGTCCGGCGACACGCGGGTGCTGGACTTCCGCGAGGTGGCGCCCAAGGGCGCCTCGCGCGACATGTACCTGAAGGACGGCGCGCTGGTGCCGGGGCTGTCCACGGACGGCGCGCTGAGCGTGGCGGTGCCGGGCGCGGTGGCGGGCTACCTGGAGCTGCTGTCCAGGCACGGCAAGCTCAAGCCCGCGGTGGTGCTGGCCCCGGCCATCCGGCTGGCGAAGCAGGGCTTCTGGGTGACGCCGAAGTACCAGCAGATGGCCAGGGGCCGGACGAAGTGCCTGAGCCAGGACGCGGAGGCCGCGCGCATCTTCCTCACGCCCGACGCGCAGGGCACGCCGGACGTGCCGCCCCTGGGTCACCTCATCAAGCAGCCGGACCTGGCGCGCACGCTGGAGCGCATCGCGAAGGGCGGCGCGAAGGCCTTCTACGCGGGCCCGGTGGCGCAGGCGCTGGTGAAGACGGTGCGGGACGCGGGCGGGCTGCTCACGCAGGAGGACCTGACGAACTACCGGACGCGCAGCCCCGCGCCGCTGGAGACCACCTACCGGGGGCACCGCGTCCTCACCATGCCGCCGCCCAGCGCGGGCGGGCTCGCCGTGGTGCAGGTGCTGGGCATGCTCCAGCAGCTGCGGCCGCAGGGCCTGCCCTTCCGCGACCCGGAGTCGCTGCACCTCTACGTGGAGGCCGTGCGGCGCGCGTACGTGGACCGCGCGAAGTACCTGGGCGACCCGGCCTTCGTGGAGGTGCCGCTGGAGCGGCTGACGTCGCCCGGCCACATCGCGGACCTGGCGGGGAGCATCGACCCGAAGAAGGCCACGCCCAGCGCGTCGCTGCTGGCGCCGCTGAAGGGCGGCCCGGCCTCCACGCTGAGCCAGGACGAGCAGCCCCTCACCCCGGAGCCCGAGCGCAAGAACACCACGCACATCTCCGTCATCGACAAGGACGGCAACGCGGTGGCGATGACGACCACGGTCAACTACAGCTTCGGCTCGTGCCTGGTGGCCCGGGGCACCGGCGTGCTCCTCAATGATCAGATGGACGACTTCGCCGCGCAGCCGGGCGTGCCCAACGCGTACGGGCTCGTCACCGGGGAGCCCAACGCCATCCAGCCCGGCAAGGTGCCCCTGTCCTCCATGTCGCCCACGCTGGTGTTCGCGAAGGAGGACCCGAAGCAGGTGATGCTGGCGGTGGGCAGCCCCGGCGGCTCCACCATCCCCACCACCGTCATCCAGGCCATCAGCAACGTGGTGGACCAGGGCATGGACGTGGCCCGCGCGGGGTGCGCGGGCCCGCTGCACCCCCAGTACCAACCGGACGAGCGGTGGGGGG